>DOQE01000148.1 GCA_003512585.1 Bacillota bacterium
TCACTTTGTCTTTGGATGACTTTATTGTTACGGCCTTTACAAGGGGGTCTGGGTTATTATCTGGAGATAAAACGATAGATACTTTATCTACACTAGTTCAAGCTAAGATAAAAAAAGGGCCGGTTCCACCGGAAATGAGAGCTTTGACTACCATTATTTTCTTATTGGTTTTGTTAGCTGTTATAGGAATAACGATTTTTAATAATGTTAAAGTTAAAAACAAGAAAGGAAGGGGACGTATATGAAAAAACAAATAAAAAAGTCATTTCTTTTTATTGCTTCATCCTTTTTATTTGCTCCGCTTGCCTTGAGCTGTTCTTCTTCTAGTGAATCTAATTCTACGATTAACTTACGCGTTTTAAATTGTGAAGACTATATAGGGGAAGACGAAATAGAGATTTGCCTAGATGATGAAAGCGAAAGCGAAACATTCGAAGATGTTATATCCGCTTTCGAGGCTTACGAGAAAAAAGTTAATAATAAAAATGTTAAAGTTATTTATGATACTTTCGATACCAACGAAACCATGCTTTCTTCGTTAAAAACAGGAAAATCAACTTATGATTTAATTTGTCCTAGCGATTATACGATACAAAAAATGATGGCTAGCGGCATGCTCGAGCCATATGATGCAGGCAAAACTCCAAACTATGATAAATATGCATCTAAGTATTTGCTTTCCCAAATGGATTATATTTCTTCTACAACTGGGGATGGAACAGGGAACTCTTATCCAATTAGCAGTTATGCAAAAGGCTATATGTGGGGAACTTTAGGCATTTTATATAACCCTGCAAAAATAGAAAAAGAAAAAGGAATTCCTGCAGATGAAGTGAAATTTGACATGAATGATTGGTCTTCTCTTTGGAATGATAAATACAAAGGCATGATGTCCATTAAAGACTCAATGAGGGACACTTATTCTGTTGGCATAATGAAGTTATTTGACGAAGAAATAAAACAAGCTATTTCTTCTTCTGCTTACTACGACGAATTTTTTAATCCAAAAGATGAGGTAGATTTCAATAATGTCGTCAAAAACATTACTTCTGACCATTTATTTAATTCTATGGGCGATATCTTCAATAGATGTGACCAAGAAACCGTTAAAAAGGTTGAAGAAATTTTGCTTGAACTAAAATCCAATGTTTTTGGGTTTGAAGTTGATTCCGGCAAAGATGACATTGTCAAGGGTCTTATCGGAATGAATTTGGCTTGGAGTGGCGATGCCGTTTATTCTATGGATAGAGGCGAAAACGAAGCCGATCAAACTATTTATTACTCCATCCCAAAAACAGGTGGGAATATTTGGTTCGATGGTTGGGTAATGCCTAAAAGTGATACCCTTCATAAAGAAGAAGCGGAAGAATTTGTCGATTTCTTATCTAGGCCAGATATAGCCTCCGAGAATATGAATTCGATTGGTTATACTAGTTTTATTGCAGGCGAAGATATTTTTGATTTGATTAGGGAATGGTTTGATCCACGTAGCTATGAAATGTATGTTTATCATGATGCAAGCGGCGAAACCGGATGCACTTGGGAGGATAGCGATTTCCTTTATGATGAAAACGGGGAAAAAGTTTATAAAGATGGAACTGGCGTTCACGAAAACGGCGATGATTATGGTAGCTTTGATATGCGTGGATCTAGTTATGATGAAGCCGTAGTTAATGGAACTAGCATGGACTGGACGAGTTATCTTGATTTCTATAATTCGCAAGAAGATTTAGAAGAAGAAGATTATCTAGAATGGGAAATTGTCAATTTAACCTATATGTTTGAAGGCACGGTTGATGTAACTGGGTATGATTTAACTTCTTCTAAGCCAGAAACTAATCCTTTCTATTTTTATACCGATCAGATAGAAAATATTTCTTCTCCATATGGCGAGGAAGACGATATTAAGATTGGTAGGCAATTCTTTGCTCAATATCCACCCGAAGAATTAATCCCTAAGCTAGCCGCCATGAAAGATTATGGCAGTAACAATAAATACGTTTTGACTATGTGGGAAAATGTCAAAGGTAACAACTTGCCTTGGTGGGGTGTGGCTGTCTTTGGAATCATAGTTGGAATTGTTCTAGTTTTATCGATTTCGGCATTCGTTACGAAAATGAAATTCAGGGCACTTAAGGTGGCTAGAAGAAAAACCATACGTCCTAATTAAAATTATGAATTGGCCATTAAAATAATGGCCTTTTTGATCCCTTTCTTTAAATAAATAGAAGAAAACATTTTTTTGATAATGTATATTATTAGGCGCGGAGGGTCAGCAAATATGGTTTATTTTATATTGATATTGATAGCGTTAGCTTTTGGTGTAGTAGAAGGTATAAGCGAATGGCTGCCTATTTCTTCTACCGGTCACATGATTTTATTAGATGGCTTTATGAAGATGGCTAATTTTGATATAGCCAAGGAATTTAACTTTAGCCAAGGCTTCTTTTCAATGTTTTTGGTTGTTATCCAACTTGGGGCAATCCTGACGGTTGTTGTTTATTTCTTTCCTAAGCTATGGCCTTTTGGCAAAAAGAAAATAAGCGAGGAAGAAAAAGTTTTGATAGAAAAAGGGGAAATAGATGAAAAGAGTTTAAACAAGCAAAAGCATAAAGATATTTGGCTTACCTGGGCTAAGACTATCATCGGGGTATTACCTGCTGCAATTGTTGGCTTAATATTAGAAATATTGGATGTTGAGATCGAAAATTGGATAAGCGTTTCTATTACCTTGATTTTCTATGGCATTGCCTTCATCTTGGTTGAATTTTTCTTAAAAAAGAAAAATAAACCATTTAAAGTCAATTCTATTAAGGACCTATCTATTAAATACGCCTTTTTTATTGGCTGTTTTCAAGTTCTAGCCTTGATTCCTGGAACTAGTAGAAGCGGGGTAACTATCCTTGGGGCGTTGCTTTTAGGTTTATCTAGAGAAAGCGCGGCTGAATTCTCGTTCTATTTGTCTATACCCGTAATGGTTGGAGCTTCTTTGCTAAGGTTTGTTAAATACTTATTAGACTATGGTGCACCGAATTTAAATGAATGGTTGTTTTTATTAGTTGGAATGGTTTCTGCTTTTATAGTTTCTATTTTTGCCGTTAAATGGCTTATGGGCTTTGTCAAAAAACATGACTTCAAGCCATTTGGTATCTATCGAATTGCCTTAGGCTTGCTTGTTATAGCTATATTTTGCATTTATTGCATCTATAAGGGTCAATTAATTCTATAAAAACCTTTTAATTATTTCCGTTGTAGTGATATAATCGCTACGCTGCATCCTTAGCCAAGTGGTAAGGCCAGTGACTGCAACT
>DOQE01000058.1:0-573 GCA_003512585.1 Bacillota bacterium
GCTGAATATAGCCATCTTTCATAATAACGATACGATCAGCTAAAGTCATGGCCTCGGTTTGGTCGTGCGTAACATAGATGGTCGTGGCCCCTACTTTTTTATGGATAGAAGCTATTTCCGTTCTGGTTTGAACACGAAGTTTGGCATCTAAATTGGACAAAGGCTCATCCATAAGGAAAACTTTGGGGTTTCTAACTATCGCCCTACCTAGGGCAACCCTTTGTCTTTGACCGCCCGAAAGCTCAGCCGGCTTTCTTGACAAATATTTAAATAAATCCAATGTTCCTGCGGCTTTTAAAACTTGATAGTCCCTTTCAAAAATGCTGTAATTCCTGTTTTTTAAAATTTGGGCTTCATTGTTTTTTAAATAAGAAATTTCTTCGCTAATAGACTTGATTTGTTTTTGCTTATACTCAAGGTCACGATTCATTGTATCCAAAAGAAGATTATTTTTATCGGCATCGCCTTTCTTTTCTTCTTTTTCGATCAATTTATTGACTCTTAAAAGACCTGATTCTAGTTTTTTTATTTCCTTTTCCTTGCGTTTTATTAAATTAGAATCAATCCCAGTGA
>DOQE01000058.1:601-4828 GCA_003512585.1 Bacillota bacterium
TTCCTTTCTTTTGCTAAATACTTCCTCATAAAGCTTTATCAATGAAAGACGAAGCTCTTCTTCTTTTTTTAAGCATTCCTCATCATTTGGGCTTTTGGATAATTTCTTAGATACCTTCTTATATTCTTTTCTAAGTTTGGCAGATTGTCCTAGCAAGGCCTTAGCTTCGTCATCATAAGTAAAAACACCACGCATGGCTTTTCTTATTCTTAAACCAAAGGACATATTTTGATAAACGCTCATATGGGGATAAAGGGCATAGCTTTGGAAAACCATCGCGATATGCCTATTCATGGGAGGAACATAATTTACTAATTTTCCATCAATATAAAGTTCTCCGCTAGTAATGTCTTCTAGTCCGGCAAGCATTCTCAATGTCGTCGATTTGCCACACCCAGAAGGTCCGACAAAAACAATAAATTCCTTGTCCTTCACCTCTAAATTGAAATCAAAGACAGCCTGTACGTTATTGTCGTAGATCTTATTTACGTTAATGAACTTTAAATTAGCCATGTTTATCCTTTTATCCTAAGGATAATTATATGATAACTGAAAGGGCTTACAAACAAGCAATATCAATTATATCAAGACTTGATATAATTATTCATATATATATAAATATATATATGAAATTTTGCATTTCTCTTATTTTCTACATTTATCGAAATAGAACCCAAGCATTCTCTCCATCCAGGAAGATGCTACCGTGTTTCTAGCAATCCCAAATCCATGGACGTTGCTAGGGTAGACCACGAAATCATGGATAACATTATTTTTCTTTAAGGCTTCGTCCATTAAACAGGAATTAGAAGAATCGACGACATTGTCATCTTTGCAAACCCAAATGAAAGTATTTGGATAATCATTATCCACATGCAATTCCAATGAGTATTTTTCTTTTTCCTCCAAGGTTGGAGAAAGTCCAAGCAAATTGTTTCTTGTCCCGATATGGCAATGTGGTTCTAACATCGTAATGACCGGATAAGATAAAACCAATAGGCCTGGTTTAGGCAATCCTGATTGAACATATCCTAGATTAGATGAGCCAAGGCTTCCTACTAGATGTGCCCCGGCAGAAAAACCTATAACCATATAATCCGAAATAACGATATTAAGCTCCCTTTCATTCTTTTCTAAGAAAGATATCAAGGTTGATAAATCATTTAGGGCATAAATGGCTTTATCTTTTACCCCATAATCAAAAGTCAAAGCAGAAAACCCTTGTTTATAAAGAGCAACGGCAACAGGCAAGGCTTCAGGCAAAGTACAAACACAGCCATATCCTCCTCCCGCCACAACAATGGCTAATTTGCTTGGTTTGGATTGCTTTAAAAGTAAAAAGCTAGAATCTTTGTTAAATTCTTTATATACAAGCTTGTTTTCGCTGGAAAGAATAGAAATGAAATTTAGGCAATCTATCGATTCCTTTTCGGGCCACGGGTTTAAGTCATTGCTAACTATTTTGCTTTCTTTTTTTGCAAAAGAAGCTAAATGGGTCGCATATTTCCCTAAAATTGGATCGTTATATATGTCAATATATTTACTATTATAATCAAACATTATTTTTCCCAGAGCATTTGATTTGGCTCTAATTTAATTTTCTTCGATTCCCCGCTAAAATTAAAGAAAAATGTTTCTTGAGCCTTATTAGAGTTATTAATTAAGGCATACATTCCTAAAGAAGGATAATAGGCAACCTCAACATTATAATTACTAGAAAAAGCCATGTTTAATTTATCTTCTTTATGGCATGCATAAAGAAGGCTGCGATATAGTAACCTAGCGTTTTGGCCGCTATAGGGAAGGCCGGCTAAATAAACGCCACGTCCCTTAAAATAATCATTGTAGGCAAGCTTAACTTCGCCTACATTGACGTTTCTTTTAAACCTAGAAGAGAAATCAATATCTAAAACAGCAGCATTATCAAGTGCATAGATGTTTTTGCATCCTTCACCATAATCAATTTGGTCTGTGCAATCCTTTGTTATAAATGAACTCTTTTTTTCTATATTGTATTTATCAATGGATAAAGTAAGTCCTTTTTCAACTTGGACACCCAAAACATCAGATAAAGCAAAGCAATGCTCCAAACTATCGGTAGAGGAAGGCATTCCTATTCCTACAAAGCCATGGCCATTAGATACAAATTTACGTATCTTTTCCACCAAAACAGGGTTCTTCCAATACTTATCGCCGGTAAAAGCGCTTCTTTCTTCGCCAACGTTTAAAATAACATCGATATCAGAAGGGATATCGTTATTTAAAATATCATCGAAAGATAAAAAACTAACATCGACAGGTAAGCCTGACAAGGCTTCGTAAACGCCTTGATAAGAATAGATTTGTTGATACCAAAGCTCATGGGCAACCATATGGGCTTGCCAACTTCTTAATTTCCCCCAGCAATTTAATATTCCAACCTTAAGGCTAGAATAGGGTCTAGATTTACTAGATGTATCACATATAAGGCGGAATTCATCGCAAATGGAGGCAACTCTATTTACAAATTTCGGAAACTTTGAAGCCAAGGATAGATAGCCTCCGAAACCCATTCTATCAAGGGGACACCTTAATAAAGCCCTTCTTGCCGTCACCCAGTTTTTTTCTAATTCGGCAACCGCATTGTCTTCGTTTCCTTCAAAAAATGTATCTGGAAAAAAATATGGCAAGAAACGGCCTTCATGAATTTTTACATGAGGAATTTCGCCTAGCATTCTAATCGTAACCCCTCCCCCAACCGAGCCAACCACGCTATCAAGGCCCATATTTTTAAAATAAGGCCCATATGGCTCAGAGCCAATCCAATCGTCGCCAAGGAACATCATGGTCTCTTTCTTATACGAATGGACTATATCGATCAGTTCTTTCATTGTACTAGAGACGAATCTTTGGACATAGTCGATATATTTTTTATATTTTTCAGTTGGCATTTTAAAAGGAGAATTATAGCTTCCGTTACTAATAAAGTCCTCGGCTTCCATTTTTAGATGCGTTTCTTTTTCAAAACCATCTAGCAAAGGGATAGAGGCAGCCTCTCCATAGCCAAACCAATCAACCATTCTTTCTTTGCCTTTATCATTAAATATTAAATTAAATTGATAAAGAAAAGTCGTAAAACGAACGACATTAGTTTCTTTATGTTCTTCTAGCCACTTCCTTAAATAAGACTTAATGTATTCTTTTGTATGAGGATAAGCCGGATCATAGCAAAGTTGTTTTTCACAAGTCCAGGAATTAGTCAAATAATTATAGATTTGAACCGGATGCCAAGTAACCCTTGCTAAAAAATCTACCGAATATTCATGAAATGGAAGAGAATCAATTACGACTAAATTATCTTTTAAATGCCAAGATTTAATTTCTTCATTTGTAGTCCTATCAAATACTTGCCATCTATTTATATTATCAAAATCTGGAGCAATCTCTTCTTTTAAAAAGCCTTTTGAAACATCAATTATAAGTTGCTTGCCATCTGCAATAATCCTATTGCTTTCCAAAAAGATCCTTTGGGCTTCTTCTGGGTGTTTTCTTCCCCAAGCATTGTCGCCCCTAACAACAAAATAAGTATTATAAACATATTTAGCTAACTCATTGGCGTTTTTTGGCAAAGACACTCCATCGCAATCTCTTACTGCATCGGCCCCCCAAAGTTTTGCAATTTGTTTTGTACCTTCAACAAAATTAGCATCGGTTGGTATCGTAACTCTTCCTTTTTCCATAAAAATCCTTCTTAAACATTATAAAAGGGCTGAATATCAGCCCAAAGAAATTAAAGCAAATGATTAAT
This sequence comes from Bacillota bacterium, assembly GCA_003512585.1. Taxonomy (GTDB): domain Bacteria; phylum Bacillota_I; class Bacilli_A; order RFN20; family CAG-826; genus Alloenteromonas. The sequence goes on from DOQE01000058.1 coordinate 4,389, forward strand.
GCAAGGCAGAATAAGATGCCCCATCTTTAATCAAGACAAATGAGCTGAATTCTAATTCTCCATAGCCAGTGGCGGAAGTAGGAATTATATTTAAAAGTCTAATTCCGTTGACATTTTGGCTTGTTGTGGATTTTAAATCTTGATCAGTGTTAGCAACCCAAGAATCTTTTATCGTCCCTGTATTTAACCATAAATAAGGATCTCCGCAATCCAATATCCCAGAGATACCGCTAATCAAATTTGGCGTTCTTAGGAAAACAATTATTTTAGAATAGCCTTCTAAAGCTTTCTTTGCATTTGAAAAGTCAAAACTTATACTTACATTATTTCCTATTTCTTCGCTGCATTTTATATGGGTGATATTGCCATAATCTTCATCAAATCTTGATGTAAATGTATAGCTAGAATAATATTCTGTATCGCTTTTCATTACTGAAAAG
>DOQE01000058.1:4853-6361 GCA_003512585.1 Bacillota bacterium
TTGAAAAGGCGGCTGTTTCTAGCATATATGTGTAACTAGTTAACGTTGTTTCCAATGTTTCTAAATCCGAATAGTTAGTAACTAGCGCTTTCGCCTTTTCTGGCAAAGCCTCATATTTTTCTTTAATGCCTTTTGTAAGCAATGTAGCTTGGGCGGCAATTTCGTTGCTAGTAATCTTTAAAGAAGTAACCTTATTTATTAAAGAAGTCACTTCATTGGCTTTTTCTTCATAATCACTTTTGTTAATGCCGAATAATCCAGTGAAATACAAATGTGTGTGGCCATTATCAGTAACGCCCCACGTATTTTGATAATTCAATATAGGATTAACAAAGGAAGTAGCTGCACTAAATTTGAATTCTTCAAACCCTACCCCATTGCCATAACCGCCATCTTTCATATAGCCTGGTAAAGGAGAGGATACAAGTTCATCTGAATTTTGAAAATTAATTTTATCGACAATTTCACTAGTTCCATCGCCCCATGCATATAAATCGTTGATAGCTATTAAGCAAACCGATTCAAAAGAAGAAAATGAAGAATTTAAATTATTTAGTACCATGCCATGGTTTTTCATAGCAGCATTTTCTTCAAAAAGAGCATCAAACATTTCCCCATATGTTTCATTTTCAATCTTACTTATGGATGTAATTTGACTACCTCCAAGTGGAGTAATCGTATCGGAATCATTAAAACCAAATATAGGCGTAACATATAAATCGTAATCTGATTTAGCCGCATTAAATTTATCCAAACTAAGCTTTTCCTTATCTTCATTGCTTAATAAAGAAATCTTTCTATTTAAAGTATATAAAAGATTGGCGTTTTTTACTTTTTCAAAATTGGAAAAGGTTTCAATGCTAGAAGGAAGGTTTTCAATTCCTTTTTCAATAACGGCGATCGAAGGAACTCCACCAATCATATTTTCTCTAGCATTGTCAACAAAAGTCCCAGAGCTAGGCTTAGTCATTAAAGTTTCGTTACAATTGCAGCAAGTCCAAAACTCAACGTATTTATCCGTCGAAGCATAATGGTTCCCTTTATGAGAGCAATCGTCACCAAAAACATTTTGCATGGAATGGCTTGAAAAAGACGATGCGATTCCTAAAGAAGAAATCCCTAAAGCAGATAGAATTGAAAACATCAAATAACGTTTTTTCTTCATAATTTTCTCCACATTTTTAAAAAAATAAAACTTAGATGATTTTAATTTAAAATAAATAGAAGGAAGTTAAAAGGGCTTCAAAGCATTTATATAATCATTGATATAATTGCATTTTTATAATTATTCGATTCATGCTAACTTTTTTTATTTAAGGCAAGATTGCTTTAATTTTAAAAATAAATATCTAGATTAAAGCAAAACAATGCTCTCTCCTTGTTTCAAGGAATCGAAACTATATTGAGTCGAAGCTAAAATATTTTTCTCGTTCTCGCCGCAATAAGACATAAAAGAGGAGGAGGCATTTATTTTTAAGGAATAGGTTTCATCATTATTTAAGTAAGAG
>DOQE01000058.1:6386-7654 GCA_003512585.1 Bacillota bacterium
TTTGTTCTTATATACCCCTACATGATATTTCGAAGAAGAACTTATCTTTAATTGGCTAGGCAAGGAAGATAGGCGGTCACCCATAGACGAAGAATGTAAATGCAAAGAATAATTGCCTAATACGCTTGATAGATAAGTTCCTTCGTATTCGTAATCCTTGATCAAGCTTGCAATTTTTAGGATCTCTTTATTAACATGGAGCACGTCCAATGAAGTTGATGTAGTTACCTTATAGATTTGATTATAAGAGGAATCGGTCTTGCTTTCTTTGACAAACAAAGAGGTTTCATCGCTGGAAAAGACTTTATACCAAACAATGTTTCTAAACCCAAAAGACAAAGCCATGTAAGATTGCAAAAGCATCTCACTATAATAAGAGGCCCTTGAAAAATTATCGACAGAACTAAGTTGCATTATCAAAAATGGCGTAGCGTTATTTTCGCTGCTTTTTGACCTTAGATAAAGCAAATCGTGGACATAATAATCACTTAAGGATGTATAGGAGCCGTTATAAGTAAAAGGATAAAAATCCGTACATAGCGATTTTAAAGAGGAATCGGTTAAGGATGGGTTTATTAAAGAAACATATTCATCGACATAATCCTTAAATGAATCGACCCCATAGCTTGGCAAAAGGGTAGTTATGAATTTGGCATCTGACTTGTTTTGATAAATGGAGTTGAAGGAAGAAGCCATTTCCTTAATGGAATTAAACCCGTCTTCATTTTTAGGTTCATCCCAACTTAAAAAACCCGCGAACCCCGCCACGTTGCTAAAATCGGGGACACCATCATAAAAATGCAAATTATTTGTTGAATAGGATCGGTCATTAATAATGGTTTTTAATCCGTTTTTATAAAACATTGTGATTATGTCAATTAAAGCCTCGACATTATCGCTGGTGCCTATGGTTTGTCCTGAATAAATAACACCATTAAAACCATATTTAACCAAGTCGGAACATATTTTTCTATTAAAGTCATTATCATAATTATTAAGGCAACTTAGATACGGGCAATCGTAGGCATAAATATTAATTCCTGCATCGGCATTGACTAAATAAACGTCAAAGGTTAAATCGTTATCAAGCAATTTGCCCTTTATTTCATTGTTGCCGAATATTTTATAAGAAAAACCACCTATTTTTATTTCCTTAAAGTTAATTGTGATAGCCTCGTTAAGCTTTCCAACCTTTTTCTCTTCCATTAAAACGGCATTGCTTTGTTTATCCAAATACCTAACGGAATAATTGACTTCATTTTCTTTTG
>DOQE01000058.1:7707-12482 GCA_003512585.1 Bacillota bacterium
CTAGAGGCAATTCCATAAACACTCCTAGTTGAATTTTCACATTTTAAATCGTAGTTGTTCGCTAAAAAGTACCCGTACTCATTTTTTAAATAAAAGGCAAAAAGAAAAGTTGATAAATAATCCGCTTCCTTAACATTATCAATCCTGCCAAGCAGAGTGTAGGTTTCATCGAAATTGGAAGTAGCAAAGGCATAACGTTTATTTACTAAGACTTTACCTTCTTCCACTTTGTTAAAAGAAAAATCCTTATTCTCAACAAATAGGGAATTTTCATCGAAACTAAGATTTCCTAAATCGTTTTTCTTAACCGCCAAAAAGCCAATTTCGCTAGACTCGTTTAAAACGAAAGAAGGAATTTGGCATCTTGCTTCGATTGATCCGGGCTGATTTAAATTTAAGCTTGCTCCCTTTTCTAGCGTAAAGTCTTTATAGCCAACAACTAATTTATAATCGTAACGGAAGGTATAGCCATTCGATTTGCAATATATATAAAAATCATCATATTCTTTCTTTCCGTTAAAAGAAACCAATTTATCGTTTGTTAAAGAATTTTGTGGGAACTCATATGAAATTTCGCCATTAAAATCATTGCTAATCGAAGCAACTATTTCATTTTTGGAAGCCCCATTGTTTACATATATGACATTATTCTCTGCCTTTACATACTCATTGCTTTCAATTTTTATTTCCGGCTCATAAGCAAGAAAAGAAGAACCATCGTATTTAAACTGAGAAGTTAGAATCTTTACTTTTATGCCGGTAGGGTTACTATATTCCCCAAAAAGAGTGAACACATCCCCTTCTTTTGCTTTAGACGAGTTCAAATAGACCCTGTAGTAATTTTCGCCTCTTTTACTCAAGTAAAAATCCTCAACCGTAGTATTGACATAGTTAATTCCAATCATTTTGTTAATGGGAATCAATGTAGATTCGTGCAAATATGTGCCTGTATAGTCACAAGGAATGTTATTGGATTTCAATGTAAGGTTAAATTCGGAATTGCCAATGTTTTCTTTATGTAAAGTGGCTTTAGTTTCAATTAGGTTTTCTTCATTTGAAGCCGAAGAAGAAAAGGAAGGAAGCAAAACCAGGCAATTAGGTAGAATAGATATCGAAAATAAAATTAATCTTTTGTTTTTCATATGTTTATTTTTCAAAAAAATAAAAACAAATCAACCCACGCAAAAAGACACGAAGAAAGACTAATATAAATAAAACAAGGCTTATTATTTATAAATAATAAATGAGTAGAAAAGAAAGAACCGCCTTATAAAAAATAAAATTAAATTTCCCTTACGGTTGCAAATCCCCTATAGGAATTATACATGCTGTCGAATTTGGCATAGGGGAGTAACTTTTCCTCTAATTCAGGTATAGATTTAATTTTGCCCTTTATATATAAATCAAGTCTATGTTTGCACTCTTTTAAGCGCATATAAAGTCCTCCGAGGCGAATATCTTGCACGTCAAAGCCATGAGGGATGTTTTCTTCCATCCATTGCTTATAAAAAGCATTTTTGAATTTTATTAAACTAGAACAGGACGAATCATAACGTTTTAGCAATTTCTTTAATTCCTCTTTATCGCCTTTTTGATAAGCTTCCCTAGTTAATATCCCCAAATCGTATTTATAGACCAAACAGTTGCATAATTCCCTTAATTTGACATACTGGGTCTTATATTTTTTTGGAATTCTAGGCAAAATATCATCAAATTTTTTTACCATTGCCTCATAATCGATTGGCAATATTTTTTTCAATTCAAAATCTTTCCAGCCTAAAAATGGATCATTATATAAAAGCGATTTACAAGTTAAATTTATTTCTTTTAAAGCGGGATTGACTTTGGATCTATTGGGTTCATCAAGGAGAAGGAAATCATCGTAACTAACCCCGACGATATCTTTAAATCTTTCTTTTTCTTTGAAGTCTAGTTCTTCACCATCTATTAGCAAAGAAGCTTTAAATAGGCCAGGCAAAGCAGCAAAATAAGAACACTCGTTCCCATTATCTGGCCATAAGGCAATCAAATAATTGTTTATATTAAATTTTCTTGCTTCTTCCAATTGGACTTTTAATTTTTCTAAACTTGCAATGTTACTAGGGGCAAAACCATTGCAAGTCGATATGCTTCCTGCAAAATAGAGTTCTCTGTCAAATTGCAAATGCGATTTGAACATTGAATCCAATAGGTCTCTGTCATTCGAGTAATAATCCCAATAGCATAGCCCAATATCTTTTGGTACTTTTTTTAAGATGTCTTCGCTAAAAACAACATCTTTGTCATAATAAAGACCTTTGTTGGCTAGTTTAAAAAACATATCGGACCACATATGGCAAGAAAAACCATATTTTTTCGCAATGGCTAAAACCTTGTTTAAATGTCTTAAAAGCAAATCAAAGCGATCAACGTAACCATGCTTATCTAAATACTTCCCTAAACCGACGTGATGAGCTTCATCAAAAGCTATATTTATTTTTTTACTAGTGAAGCACTTTCTTAATGTTTTAAACATATTTTCAATCAAAACGTATGTACGGGGTTCATCAATTAATAAAATATCATCAATATCTATGATGTTTTCATATTCTGGTATCTTGCATAGATACCCGAAATGGCCAAGGAATTGAGATGAAGGAATCAATTCAATTCCCTTTTCTTTTGCATAATTATCTAAATCTATTAAATCGAATTCGCTATATCCGCCACGAAGATAGCCAAAATATGGTTCTTCCTTAATTTTAAACATATCATCTAAGCCAAGTTCTATATTGTCATAGCCAAAGCAAGCCATTGTATCTATAAAGCGCTTAATTGACTTAATGTTTAATCCACCATTGCCGGAAAGGCAAATGAAAACGCCTTTATTTTTCTTCATTTAATATCCTTTCTTCAGCTGCTTTAAAAGCTACGCCTAAGGCAGTTGAAATATTAGAAGTAACAGAAATTGTAATATCTGGTTCAAGGGTTCCTTTATATTTTAAATAGGCCTGTTTTAATTTTTGCGGAAAAGATTTGATATTGGCAATCTCTCCAGTCAAAACAACATTGTTCGCCCTAAAGATAGTTAGCACATTGATCAAGGCAATCCCCAAATATTTAGCGGCTTCATCAATATATTTTTGATATTTTTCCTCATTATCGAATAATTTCTTTTTTTCCGTAGGCTTTAAATTTGCTCTTTTTAAAACCCCCCCTAAAGAACAATAAGCTTCCAAACATCCTTTTTTCCCACACGCACATTCTTCTCCGTCAATTTTGGCAATGGAATGGCCAAAATCAATACGCTCCAAACCATTTAATGTCCCGTTTACAAAAGGAAAAGAAAAGCCAAGGCCATCGGAAACGCTAACAAGCAAGGTATTGGTTGCACTATTCCTATATTTTCTACAATAGTCAACGGATAAACAATACATATCCCCGTTGCAAGAAACAAAGGTATGATATTTTTCTTCCAAGAAGGATTTAATAGGAAAGGGTTTCCACTCCTTTATAGGCAAAAAGCGTTCCAAAATACCACTCTTGCTATCAATATATCCCCTATTGCAAAGCCCAATGGAAAATATTGAATACTTATCTTTTGCAAAGGCAAAGCCTTTATCAAAACAATCCACAATCAAAGCGATTGTTTCTTCTTGGCTTTTCGCATCAAAGGGCATGGAAAAAGAATATAATTCATCACCATCAATCCTGCTAACCGAACAAGAAACATTAAAGGAATTGATGCTAACCCCGATCGTAACGAATTTTTTATTGGGGATAATGGAGTATGTGCTCCTACCTATTCCATTGATGGTTGGGGAAGTTTCTTCTATAAATCCATCATCAATTAAGGCGCAGACATTTGAAGAAACCGTGCCCCAAGAGTAACCAGTCTGGGCCTCTATTTTTCTTCTGGTTGTCGGCGAATTTGTCACAATGTTATAAAAAATCTCGTAATAGCTTTTTTGCCTTTTCATAAATGACCCTTGCATTGCCTTAATTATGTCAAACATTGATATAATTAACAATAAAAAGAATTTTCAAAAAAATTCATTTCATAAGGAAGCTACATAAAAAGGGCAGCCGCGCCTAATAACCCGGCATCATTGCCTAAATTCGAAACCAATATTTTGACCTCTGGAGTCCCTTTAAACCCATAATTATGTGCCTTTACCTTTTTAAGCAAGGCATCTGTCAAATATTCTTTTTGGTTCGATACTCCACCCCCAAGAATAATGGCCTCGGGTCTAAAGATATTGCAATAATTAAGTATCCCTATGGTTAAGTAATCTTCATATTTGTTGACAACTTTTAAAGCTGACCCATCGCCTTTTTTCGCGCATTCAAAAGCCGTCTTGCCATCTACTTTATTTATATCTTTATTTACGTAATCCCACATCAAGGAAGACTTGTTTTTATTCATCTCTTCCTTACTCATTCTAATTAAGCCGGTAACGGAAGCATAGGTTTCTAAACACCCTTTCAGCCCACACGTGCAAGGATAGCCATCCTTTTCAATAATGACATGTCCCAATTCGGCCCCTTTTCCTTCGTTGCCCTCATAAAGCTTACCATTTAAGAATAAGCCTCCCCCTACTCCGGTTCCTAAAGTAAGAAGAACGGAATTTTTAAAATTCCTTCCGGCACCAAAACTAGCCTCACCTAACATTGCTACGTTTGCATCATTGCTGATTTTGCATTTCAAATGGGTTTCTTTTTCCATTATTTCAACAATAGGCAAATCAAGCCAGCCTAAATTGTTCGAAAAACAACACACGCCCGTTATGGAATTA
>DOQE01000058.1:12512-14044 GCA_003512585.1 Bacillota bacterium
TAATCTTCCTTTTTCTTGTTGATCTCTTTTATGTTTATTAAAACCAAGTTAGCAAGACGCTTGATTGTATCGACTTGATTTTCCTTATGATCAATTGGAAAACCAAATCTATGGAATATTTTTCCTTCCTTGCTAACAAAACCGCACTTAATTGAAGTGCCACCTATATCAATTCCAATATAATGCATAAACAAATCCTATTCCGCAAAGTGGTTATCTAAATATTCAACAATGGCTTTAGCCAAAGCTAAATGCCCTTCATCGTTAGGATGTAAGCCATCTCTAGATAATCCAAAATCTCCTTCTATTTCAGGACGAGGATAGATGCTAGACAAATCCAAATATGGCAGATCGTATTTGGACAATATCTTTTTCATCAAATCTATGTAAGTATTTAAATCGCCAACGGGTTCTTTTTTTGCATCCCCATAGATAGAATACATATTAAATCTAGGAAGAGGCAAAATAAAACAAATCTTGTCTTTGCCATATCTAGAAATTAAATAAGAGCAAAGATTATTCATACCCCCACAAAAAGAGTAGGGATCAGTATCGTCTAGATTCCCTAATTTAGCATCGCCATGCCCAAAATCATTTGTACCGCCAAAGACAAATACATAATCAGGATCATTGCCCATGTCGATGGCTCTTTTTTGAAAATCACGATCAAAAAGAGGCATACCAGGCGTTGGATTTTTTTGCCTGGCAATTCTAGTCCCGCCAATTCCATAGTTAACCGTATAGTAATTTGGGTTCAATTGGCAAATTTTATATACAAAAGCATTATTTGGGCAACTAGCCCCCGCACCCTCGGTTATTGAATCACCAAGAAAGTAAATTTTCTTCATCTTAATACTCCAATTCGTATATATCGTATAAATCCAGCTTGGGAATAACAATGTTATATCTATTGCCGTTTTTATCAAAATTTATTTTTTCATTGTCAAACACATTCCTAATAGATTTGATTTCCTTATCGCTTATTAAAGAGATTTTAGCATCCAAAACAGGAGGAATGTAATCGAATGTTTTAACATTTAAGGCCCGATGTTCTCCCAATAAATTGCACACATGTATATAATCTTTTCCATTTTTTCTAGCAAAATAAACATCAAACTCGCCCCTAGAAGAAGATTGAACCTTGGTCTCGCCCATACAATCCAAAACATTTTTCATAAAGGAATTCAATTCAAAAGTCCTATCGTCTAAATATGTCTTTCCTAATTCTATAGGAACAATACCGATGATTCCCTTTTTATATTTTATGGAACCAAAAGCAATCTTTTCTTCATCTATAAAAGTAATCGATGGAGGTGGATTGGTCAATTTCAAATCGCCGCCGACATTTCCAGTCTCTAATTTAATGACATCATTAAAACCATTAAGTGAAATGGATACATAAGGTTTTCTAACTTCTAAAGCATAAGAAGGGGAAATAATCCTAGATACAATATCATTTTCATTTGTTTTAAAAACGCCATCCAAATTCAAAGCGCTTTTAAAGAATTGGAAAGTAGCAGGCCCAAATAGCA
>DOQE01000058.1:14057-14438 GCA_003512585.1 Bacillota bacterium
TAGCAACAATTTCCCGCCATTAGAAGCGTATTCAAGTAATTTGGAAATGGTATTTTCCTTAAGGCAAGTCGAATTGGAAACGCATATCAAGGAATATTTTGAATAATCGATTTCTTTATCTTCATGAATCAAGGAAACGGATTTTCCACAATCCAAAACATTGATTAAATTGCCGTATAAATCAAAATTATAAGGACAATCCCTAGAAAAAGTAGTATCCAAGCAATCATAATAAGAAGAGACGGAATATAAAAATCCCACATCTTCTATCGCCTTGCCATGATGGCAAATTCCTTCATGTTTTTTTACAAAGGAAGAAACTTCGGCCCACATGGGTATCCCCCATTCATCCATGACTGTATTTACCGGATCTTGCATATT
>DOQE01000058.1:14466-14706 GCA_003512585.1 Bacillota bacterium
ATATTATAAAGTTGAAAACCGCCACCTAAAGAAAGGATAATGGAAGCTTCTTGCTTTAAGGTCAAAGCACTTTTCATATAGTGAATTGGAAAGGAAATCCCCCAACTCATAATATCCCAAGGCCTAGAAAACATGGCCATGACCCTGCCATCAAATCGAGCCGAATCAACTGAATTGGTCGGGCTTAAGTCTCCTGAAATAAAATCGGTGTAGGCAATATCATCAGGAAGCCAAGCCGTA
>DOQE01000076.1:0-667 GCA_003512585.1 Bacillota bacterium
TGGTAGAGCAGCTGATTTGTAAAAATCACAGCAAATTTTGAATTGACAATAAACCCGTCAAGCCTTGATTTTCAAGGGTTGGCGGTTTTTTTATGCCCCAAGTTGCGCGGTTGATTATTGTTCACCACCATAAAAATAAACCATTCAAGAACTGCGCGGTTGATTATAATGGTTGATTTCCTCCATCGAATATTGTAAAATAATGTTTGGAGGTTGAGAAGCAAATGAAAAGGAAGATTCAGGAAAGAAAAACATATGTTACCCTAGATACTGCCTTTAACGAGTTTATCCAACAGAAGGAAGCTAATGGGTTAGCGCCTTCTACCATCCGCAACTACAACTTGTCTTACCATATTTTCTATACCTATAATGAGTTCGACAAGGAAACCCCTGTCACTGAAATTAATAACAACGTGATTAACAAATGGGTTAGCCATATGCGCAAAAGTGAAATTGCGCCTTCCAGCATGAACCACTATTTGCGCGATATCCGCGCGTTTGCTAACTTTTGCGTGAAGCGCGAATACCTTGAAGCCAATATTGAAATTCCACAAGTAAAACAGCAAGAGGAATTGCCGAAATTCTATAGCGATGAAGATGTTGAAAAACTATTAACCAAGCCTACAAGCAATGATACCTTTGCTGAATGGCGTATGTGGGGTATCGT
>DOQE01000076.1:683-967 GCA_003512585.1 Bacillota bacterium
AATTTTGTTCTTGCTACTGGCGCGAGAGCTGGCACAATTCGCAACGTTAAATTAGATGATATCAACTTTAATGATAATATAATTAATTTAAGCGCGCACACCAAGAACCGCGACGCGCTAACCGTTCCGCTTTCTTCTTCCCTAGGTAATGCATTAAGAGAATATACGCGCAAATGGGGTATCACTGATTATCTATTCCCTAATGTGGGTAACGAGCAATTAACCGATAGCGCATTACGAAGTGCTTATGTTCGCTACTGCCAAGCCAGAGGAGTTGAACAAAC
>DOQE01000076.1:973-1578 GCA_003512585.1 Bacillota bacterium
TACGGCTTGCGCCATACATTCGCACGCTCTTGGATTGTCAATGGCGGCAATCAGTTTAAGCTACAGCGTATTATGGGACATAAAAACTTATCAATGACAAATAGATATGTTAAGCTATTCGCGCAAGACTTGAAGACAGACTATGAAAGCTATTCTGCGCTTGATGTGATTAAGAAGAAATCCAAAAGAACAAGCCAATTTAAGAAGAAATAAAGCAATCCCTCCTAGATTAATTTCTAGGAGGGATTTTCTTTTAGAGTTCATCAATTAAGTCGAAGAAGGATTTCTTTTTAGGAGCCTTTGTAGCAATCAGTTCCGGATAGAATTCCTTAATGAAGTGCTGCTTAATTTCAAGGAAGGTATAATGCCGTTTTGCCTCTTCCGGCTCCTTTGTCTTATCCTGCTTACGTCTGCCGCCTTCATTTACCGGCTTATCAGACAGCGGATATTTGTTATAGGTAATTTCGGCGTTGCGCTGTTCTTTCAGCCAAGCAACCTTACCATTCTTAACGCAGTAGTCGAGAATGAACTGCTGGGTAATGTCCTTAGCCTTTGTGCCGTCCTTAGCGACGAGTTCAACTTTCTCAGCTTTCTTTTCTTTTGCC
>DOQE01000076.1:1719-4248 GCA_003512585.1 Bacillota bacterium
AAAATATATTATAATATATATACAAAAGATAAAGAAATTAAAAATAAATTTGAAGGAGATTATTATTTATGTCTAAGTTTTATGTTGAGAAGTATGTTAAGGTTCCTGTTCTGATTGAGGTTGAAGCAGACGATGAGTTTGGCGCGCTTAATAATGTTGCTTATGGAGATTGGGATGGCTTTGAATTTACTGATGATCTTGATGATTGGGTAATTGAAGGTATCAAGGGTAATGAAAGCAACGGCACAAACTATACTACAATTTATGATGAAAAATATAATGAAGTAAGGTATATGTCTAATGAAGTTGCTGATGGATATGTTGAATAATCCAATAGAAGAAAATCCGGTTTGGGTAAAATTTGATAATCCATAAAAAATATTCTATAATGTATATAGAAAGTTAAGGATAGCGAAACGTGAATAACCTTTAGGAAAATCAGTTATTCGGCAGCTTCTCACACTGTCTGATTTTGCCGTGACTTCTTATCTTTCTAATAATAATATTTATGGTATAGTTTAGTCAAGTTTACTATACTCGGCAAGTAGATTAAACGCGCCAAGGCTCCTTTTTCTCATTTACATATTCTGAATTATTGTTCCTACCTTGGCGCGCTTACTCTTATGCTCTTACTATTGGAGCCAAAAATTTTTTGAAATTTTGGGACAACGATGATTAATCGATTAGTTTCAAATTTTATATATAGATGTAAGGTAGAAGAAATTTAAAAGCATATAAGTTTTTCTTACTTACAAATGGCATTAGCCAAATTGTTTTTTCCTCTTTTAATAAAATGGTAAGAAGGAAGCTAGGGGTTCAGCAGCCTAGCTTCTTTTTTATTAATTGAAATTGTGGGACAAAAACGTTAAATCATATTAAAAGGAGTTTTATATATAATGAAAGAGAATAGACAAGAGAACATTAAAGTTAGACTTACTCCAACAGAGAAAGAAAAAATAGTCAAATACTGCGAAGCACACAATATAAGCATTAGTGAATTTATTAGAATGGCAGCATCAAGAATATTTGCCGAATAAGCCAATAGACAAACGACAAAGGAGATTATAGTTATGGAAAAAGTGATATTTTCTAAAAAACTAGCGATTGAATTAAGAACGCGCGGTTTTAAGATTATTAGAACTGAGCCTAATAGAAGAAAACCGTAGTATGATTGTTATGTATTTGAATATACAGATGCATTGCAAAAAGAACTTGATAAAATATTTCAATAATTTAGGAGGATGCCAATTATGCCAGTAGCAAACCAATTAATAACGATTTCAAAGAAGCCAAGACATTATGAAAATGGTGATTATTTATAGATAAGCAATCCCGAGTGGGAAAAGGCATTTAGAGAACTATCTTCTAGCGCCTTTGGAATGTGGTTATGGCTTATCAGACACGACGGAACATTTAAAAATGAATTGAGTAAAGTAGCATTTAAAAAGGATTTGGGATTAAGCGATAGCACTTATGAAAGAGCTTGGAAAGAATTAAAGGATAAGGGGTATGCCGTTAAAGATAAAAAGCATAACAACCTTTACTTCATTTTACCAATAGTAGAAGTAAAGGAGGACACCCCCAAAAATGAGGGTATGCAACACGTTAAAGCCGGAACACCCCCAAAAATGACGAATAACACCCCCAAAATTGAGGGTGAAACACCCCCAAAATTGAATAGAGAAATAAATAAGATAGATAATATAAATAAATAGGAAGAATTATTTGCTAACGCAAATAATTCTTCTTGGAGTGTAATTAGTGGCAGTAATGAGAACACCCCCAAAAATGGGGGTGTTCCGGAAGAACCAGCAGTAGAAAGAAATGGTAGGAGTAAAGAGACGGCAATAGTAATTGATAGAGAAAAATTATGTATTCTTGTTGATAATCAATATTATAAATTGTTAAATGGTAAGTATTATGAAATTGCCGGAAAATTATATACAGTTAAAGACTGAATGGTATTATCATTTTGATAATACCTATTATCAAAATGAATATAGCAACTAGGACAGTAATGATTAATCGCATTACTGTCTTTTTTATATCCAAAAGAGGAGGAAACAGAAATGAATGGATTTCAATAGCAAAAGAATAAAGGTAAGAAGGCAGAGTAGATAGTAAAGGAGCATTTACAATCAAGAGGAATAGAAGTGCTTGATGTTGCCGAAGTGCCTGATTACCAAAAAGTTGATATAGATTTTTTAATAAAGAAAAATGGAAAAACCGCAAGCCTAGAAGTTAAGGCAGATAACCGCATAAGCACAACAGGTAATTTCTTCTTTGAAGCAGGTGCGCAGCGCGGTAATTATTATAGTTCAGGCTGGTTATTAAAATGCCAAGCCGACTATTTATGTGTATATGACACAGCCAATTCGCGCGGTTATATCCTTGACTTCCCCTATACTTGTTCTCTACTGGAACAGCACGCTTAGGAAACTTCTTTCTATGACAGGCTTGATTAGAAAGTAGTTAAGGCATATTTATTTAGATTAGACTTGGCGCGCAAATACAATGCGATTATATATG
>DOQE01000076.1:4261-4765 GCA_003512585.1 Bacillota bacterium
GCGCGATTAATATTTACTTTGGCTCTTGGTGTCTATAAAAAATTTAAGAGATGTGCAAATATACGCGCAATTAGAAATTTGCTCTGTAGAGCTAACAAGAATTATAGTTACGGAGGTAAAAGTAATGGATAGTGTCGATAAGAAGATGTAGGAACTCGGCGTTGAAGAATGGGATAGGCGTTGGATGGCATTTAGCCAGCGCCTTATAGATAAGTGTGATAAGGATATTGAAATGTTATTAGAAAAATATACGCCAATCTATGGCGGCAAGGAGGAATAGAAATGATTATTGGGATGATTACAGGTGTGATTATCTTTACTCTTGGTATTTTATTTGGTGGCGGCTTGGTTAAAGCCGGTATTGATATTGGTGGTGAAAAGTAATGGATGAAATTTTAAAGTTATCTCCAAGGGAAAGAACCTTTTGTGAAGCCTATGCAGAGTGCTATAACGCAAAGGAAGCATATTTAATTGCATTTGATACTACTAACCCTGATTCCGCAA
>DOQE01000108.1:0-1877 GCA_003512585.1 Bacillota bacterium
CATTGTTTGTTTTACCCTTATTAACCCTTACTGCTAACGCCTTGCTTTCTGGTTGTTCCGGTGGTACGGATAAAACAAATACGATTTATTTGGAATACTTCAACAAATCTGGCTTTGGAAAAGAATGGCTAGATAATATGATAAACGAATGGAAGGCTGCTACTTCCTATAAGGATTTTGATGTAATTGTTGTCCCTAGCTCTTATTTAGGCGGCGATCAGATCAACCAAATTGAATCTGGAACTTCTTTAACGGATATTTTCTTTGGCAGCAACCCTGAATATAAAACTGGTTTTTATTTGAATAACGGAAACGGCTTTTTTGAAGATTTAACAGATTTAGTTAATTCTTCCGCTTACGGAGAATCCAAATTGATAAAGGAAAAAATTCCAAATTTTGATTCAACTTGGAGGGAAACCGGCGGGAAACAAATCTATGATTCCACCCAAGATAAGATAGTTACTTCTGGCTTATATTTATTACCTTATACTTCCACCTTTACCGCTCCAATATTCAACTATGACGATTGGCTAGAAAAAGGTCTTTTGACAAAGGCTCCTTCTACGGATGAAGTCAAATCAGCTTTGACTTCCCAAGGAATAATATTTCATGAACAAAATTCAAAACTAATTTTCGATAGTGCCCCATTTTCGGCTAGTTATGTTTCTGGAGACGTTATTTTGACCCCTGGCAAAGACAATAAATATGGGACATACGATGATGGCCAACCAGTGACATTTGATGAATTCAAGACTATGTATTCTAAAATGCTTACTCAGTATATAAATACTTCCATTACTAGTGATAAAGGCTGTTATTCTGAAGACTTGGTGCTTGATGTTTTTGCCCAAATTAATGGCATCGAAGGATATAACGCCATTGCCAAGTTCGATAGCGAGGGTAAAGAAATCACCCTTGCCAACGGAAGCAAGGAAGTCATTACTTATGAAAATGGCAACCATGCTTATAAGCAAAAAGGCGTTAAGACAGCCATGGATTTCTTCTATGATTATTTCTTAAGTACCAAAGAAGGCTATACTCTAGTAGAGCAATATGTCGGAGACGCCCAAGCAAAATATTGCAATGGACTATTTGATTCCAAACATAGCATCGGAACAATTTATGAAGGCAATTGGTTTGAAAACCAAGCCAAAGATAGGCTAGCTTCCGCCTTAAAGAACCACCCGAACAATCATTTAGGAAAATTTGATTTTAGATATCTGCTTGTCCCTAATTTTGAAGGACAACTTGGAATTGACGGAAAAGGGAATGGCACTTGTTTGACCGCAAGCGAATATGGTTCAATTGCGGTTACCAACCAAAATGATCCAAAAAAAGCTTGAGGCTATCAAGGATTTGCTTAAGTTCTTCCTTAGCGATGAACAAATGGCCAAAGCCACTTGTTCTAGCGGCATTTCATTTGCCTATGATTATGCATTGACAGATGAACAGTTGAATTCCATGGCGCCAAGCCAGAAATATGCTTATCAGATAATGCATGATAAAGAAAACGTCCGTATATTAGCCCAAACAACCGATAAGGTTGCTTCTCCAATGTATTTTGGTGCAAGTTTAGGATCTACCGCCATTATTAGAGCCGGCAAGAATAATAGTTTTGCGTCTCCTTATGGGTATATGAAAACCGGCACAACCCAGGAATTTGCAAACGATTTCGCCTCTTCCTATTCCGACCAGACTTGGTCTTCTTTGGTTTCGGAAATGAAAAACTACATTAATATAAATAAGTAATTGGTATTGTTTTCTATGGAAGAGCAAATACAAACATTCATAATTCCAAAAAATAAAAAGAGAGCCAGAAAAGCAAAGGAATACTTATTTGTTGCTTCCTTTTTGGTTTACCCTTTATTTCTATTTGT
>DOQE01000108.1:1882-3708 GCA_003512585.1 Bacillota bacterium
ATTGTCGTTTATTATGTTTGCGTTAATTTCAATTCCGTTATTATGGCCTTTAGAGAACCCTCGGCGACTAGCTTTAGCGGTGGTGGCTTCGTTGGCTTTAAAAACTTTGCCACTTTTATTGATAGGTTCTTTGGTAGTAATGCTTCATTGGGAAGCGCTTTTTGGAATTCTATCAAAATGTATTTTATAAACCTTATCATTTGCATGCCTTTGTATTTAATTTTTGCATACATGATTTTCAAGAAATGTTTCTTGCACAAAACGATAAGAGCTATTTCAATGATTCCTCAGATTATTTCCGGTTTTGTCATTGGAATGCTTTTTAAGATTTTTATTTACGGCAACAATGCCCCTTTGACAAAACTTTTGATAATGATGGGCGTTGATGTTGCTAGCAATGGTGTTTTATATACTTCTTCATTGGCTTTTGGAACGATTATTTTCTATAACATTTGGCTTTCGTTTGGGACTAACCTAGTTGTTTATCCAAATGCGATGAAGGATATTGGCGATGAGATTTTTGAAAGCGCTAGACTTGATGGGGTCAGTACTACATATCAAGAGCTTCGCTATATTATATTGCCATTGATTTTTCCGACCTTGTCTACTTTTTTGATTACTGGGCTAGCTGGAATTTTTACAAACGATGCTGGATTGCTTTCCTTTTTTAATGTTTCTGCGACTTCTAGCGATGTTATTCCGGGATTTGTCGATAACATTGGTTTTTATTACACCCGTATGTTGCTTGTTGGCAAGCAAATGGATTATCCGGTATTGGCTGCTGGTGGCTTATTGATGACTATAATTGTGGCCCCACTCACCATTTTGCTTAAATTTTTACTAGATAAATTCGGTCCATCTACGGAGGCGTAACCTATGAATCAGAATGTCTTATTGTCCTTGCCCCATAGAAAAGAAGCGGAATTGCCTTTTGATGAATATTCTGTCGTTAGCAAGAAAAAACTCATTAATGAAAGAATTCGCTTGAACGATTTGCTTTTTTCTTTGAATCAAGAAGAAAACAAGGATGAAATTATTGTAAATACCATTAATCTAATAACCGAACTTCTACTTCTGCTTAACAAGAAGATAAAGATTGCAAGTAGACAAAATAGGCAAGTTGCATTCGACAATTGCTTTCGTGGCTTTACCTGTGTAGTGATGATTATCTATTGCGTGAGCTTATTGTTTTTTCCTTTGTGGATGATTAAGGTTAGTTTTCAAGCCGAGACCGATTATCTATATAATACGGTCGGTTTTATTAAGGAATGGGATTTTACCAACTATTTAAAAGTATTTAGCGAATTATCTTATTCTAACAAAATTGTCTATACCAATAACGGAATTAAAATAGTATCTAGCAATATTTGGAAAATGGCTTTAACTAGCATTGGCTATTCTTTTGGGATTTCTTTTGTTAGTGTTGCCTTAACTACAGGGGTTGCTTATGTTTTGGCCAAATATAAATTTTTTGGAAGCAAGTTTTTATTTAGCCTTGGGATTATATTGATGATTATCCCCATTGTCGGCAATGCTCCAAGCGCCATGGTTATAAGAAGCAAATGGCTAATACCGACTTACGATAATTTGTTCTTGACGATTATGACTAGTAACTGTACGGCTTTTTCTGGTTTGAATTTTTTACTTTTGTATGGTGCTTTTAAGTCTTTACCTTGGGATTATGCCGAAGCTGGATTCGTTGATGGTGGCGGTAATTATAGTGCTTTCTTCAAAATGTATCTCCCAATGATTCTGCCTACTTCAGCCGTTATTTTCTTGCTAAGTTTTTTAGGCGCTTGGAACGATTATGCTTCTTTTAAGATATG
>DOQE01000071.1 GCA_003512585.1 Bacillota bacterium
ATTTCTTTGATTTTTTCTTTTTGTTCAACCCCAAATCTTTGCTCTTCATCGACTACTAGTAAGCCTAAATCTTTGTAAACAAAATCTTTAGAAAGCAAACGGTGAGTGCCGATTACTAAATCTATTTGGCCTTTTTCGATTGCTTTTAAGTTTTGCTTTTGAATAGGTTCTGGAATAAGCCGAGAAAAAAGGGCCATCCTTACTCCGAAAGAAGCAAACCTTTGCATTGCGACTTCATAATGTTGCCTAGCTAGTAATGTAGTCGGGCATAAAAGAGCGACTTGTTTACCGCTTGATATGGCTTTAAATATAGCTCTAAAGGCTACTTCGGTTTTTCCAAAGCCTACATCACCACACACCAACCTATCCATTATTTCAGGACTTTCCATGTCTTTCTTTATGGCGTCGACAGCCTTTTGCTGATCTTCTGTTAGCTTATAAGGGAATTCGTCTTCGAATTGTTTTTGTAGTTCATCATCTTTAGGAAAAGCAAAGCCTTTATTCCTTGCTCTATTCCCATATAAATCAATTAATCTATCAGCCAATTCGTTGATTCTATTGTTTATTTTGGCTTTTCTTTTTTCCCATTCTTTTGTAGATAGCCTGCTTAATTGAGGTCTTGCACCTTCTCTTCCGGCATATTTTCTAACTAATCTAAATTGCTCCAATGGGACATATAAAAATTCATTCCCGGCATAAGCAATGTGAAGAAAATCTCTATGCTTCCCTTCTACTTCTATTGTTTTTATATCTAGAAACTGGCCAATCCCGTTATATTCATGCACAACATAATCGCCCGGCTTTAACTCTTCATAACTCCTTAAAATCGTTGCTTCCTTAAACCTAGAAGTAAATCTAGAAGCCACTCCTCTTTGACCAAACAATTCATTCGATGAAATATAAGCTACTTTTATTGATGGTATTTCAAATCCTTCGGATAAGTTAAATGGGGAAAAGGCTAAATTAGATTGAGGGATGTCTAAGTCTTCAACGCTTTCAAAGTCCAGCTTCCCGTCTTTTAAAAAGCTCTCAACTGTTTTTCTTTGCTGACTTTCTTTTAAACATATGATCACCTTATTTCCGGTTGATAGATAACTTTGAATAGTAGGAAGAATTGATGAAATAGATTTGCCGGTTAAAGAAATTTTATGAACAGAGAAAGAAAAATCAGAACTAGAAGAAGAAAAAAATGACCCATGTATTAATTTAACCCCGTCCAAAGCCTTTGAAACACCTAAATATTGTTCCAAATGCGAAACACATTCGCCTTTATAGAAAAGCTCTCCAAAATATTGATGAGCCTCATCATTAAGCAAAGTGACGGATTCTTTAAATTGATTATAATTAGGAAAATAAACAAATTTAGGATCAAAATAACTTATAATCGAGGCGGCCTTTGAATTAGCAAGGCCGTAATATTTATACATTGAAGCCCTATAATTATTTTTAGAATATCCTTCCAAAATAGAGCTAACACTCCTTTTTAAATCGTTAAATCTTTCTAAAGGAAGTTCTTCTTCATCTTTGCTTAATCTCTCATTTATTCTTAACTCAAAACCAGGAAATTCTTCTTTGGGTAAGAAAAAATCAGTAGAAGGTGCAATGCATACTTCAGTCAATTCTTTTTTTGACTCTTGGCTTGCTACATCAAATAATCTAATGGATTCGATTTCATCATCGAAAAATTCAATCCTAATCGGATCAAGATAAGAAACAGAATATATATCTAAAATATCTCCTCTTGATGCAAATTGAAGTGAATGCTCCACTTTATCATTAATAGAATACCCGTTTTCAATCAACTTCTTTTTAAGCGTAGAGGGATCTATTACGTCGCCCTTTTTTAAAAAAATTAATTGTTTCTTAAATTGCTCTTTACTAGGCAAAAAACGAAGCAAAGCACTTGGATGGGTAACTAATATTTTCTTTTTGCCATCAAGCAAGCGAAACATTGCATAAAGACGTTGAGCCTCTAATTCCAAGCTAGAAGAAAGAGTTTCAGCCCTAAGCAATTCATCCGAAGGAAAAAATACCACATTTTCTTCGCCTAAAAAGTTAAGGAGAAACTCGTATAACCTTTGACAAGAATATTGGTTTGGCGAAACCAAAACATAATTGTCTTCTTTTTCCTTAAACAAAGTCAAAATAGCCAAGGCAGGGCCAAGAGTATCATCGCTTACAAAATTAGATGAATATTCACCCAAATTTTGAATAAACGGAATGTTTTTTAATAAAGAAAAAAGAGTATTATTTTTCATTTAGTTATAATGATTCATTGCATAATTAAAATCATGCAAAAGACAATCTTTCAACGCAAAAGTCGCTTTTTTAATTGCTTCTTCTATTTTTGTTTTGCTTTCGCCAGTAGGCTTAGATAAAACATAATCTATGGAACCGTGAATTGGCTCGCCTATGCCGATTCTAATTCTTTTAAACTTATCGCTAGACAAACAATCGATTATATTTTGCATTCCTTTATGCGATCCGCTAGACCCGGATGGCCTTAACCTAATCTTTCCTTCTTCAATAGCCATATCATCATAAACAACAATTAAATCGCTAATATCGATTTTAAAAAAAGACATTAAAGGAGAAACAAATTCTCCCGATAGATTCATAAAAGTTTCTGGTTTAGCCAAAATAATATCTTCTTTAAAAGAAGGGTTCTTAACAATTCCGTATAGGCCATTATATTTTTTTCTATCAACGTCAGTCTTCGCCATTTCAGCAAAACTATCTATAACATCAAAACCCATGTTATGACGAGTATGCTCGTATTGCTTCCCGGGATTTCCCAAACCAACAATTAATTTCATTTAACTACTTCGACCTCGACAACATTGGATATTTTATTCGCAACATTAATGATTTTATTTATGCCTTCTTGATCGTAATACTCAACAGGGTGTTCCATAAATTGAGCAATCATAGAAGGGGGAACTCCGTTTTGGTTTCCATTGCCCATCATTTTTAAAGCCATCTTTAGCATGACCTTTTGGAAGAAAGGCAACTTAGACATTTCAAAAGATCCTCTAAGTTGATAATAACGAACATGATATAAATCCAATACATTTTTGTTAATTATATCTTCCCTGCCTTCTTTTGAGGGGATAGACATGCCAGAAGAAAAAATGATGACATTTTTATTTTCCATATCATCGTAATGAGATAAAAAATCATCAATACCTCTTATTTTTCCGCCCATTACCCAGCCTCCAAAAATAATGAGGTCATATTTTGAAATCTCTTTCCATTTGAATTTCTTTAATGGAACGGCCTTAGTAGAAAGGCTAGAAGCTATATCTTCGGCATATTTTTTGGTAGAACCTACCTGAGAAACATATAAAACAATACTTTGCATAGCAAACATAGTACCACAGACTTGAAAAAAGTTCCCTTTCTTTATGCAGTTTTATAAAATAGTTTTTATGAAAGTAAAAGAATTCTTTATAGATTTGGCCAAAGGCGCATCACTAGGTGCTGGATTACTTCCTGGAGTTTCGGCGGGAACAATAGGCTTAATCGTTAATATTTATGATAAATTAATAATGGGGATAAACAATTTAAAGAAAAATTTTATAAGAGCATTTTTGACATTGCTTCCAATTGGCATAGGTTGGGTTGCCTCTGGCGTTATCCTTCTTTATTTACAACATTTAGCTTGGGATTATATTCCTTTTTTAATAGTATGCATTTGTTCTGGCTTTATTATTGGAGGGCTACCAACTATTTATAAAGAATCTGGCATTGAAAAAGCAAAAGCAAAAGATACAAGCAGGTTTATCATCGGTTTCGTTTTGGCTTCTTTGATAGGAATTATGTCAGTTTTGGCTTATGTGTTTAATTGGTTTTCCTTTGAGGAAGCCTTTTTAAATCCAAATTCTAATTGGTGGGTCTATATCGTCATTATTGTCATCGGTTTCGTTTCGGCCGCGGCTTGTATTATCCCAGGCATATCTGGCGCGATGATTTTATTTATATTTGGATTATACCAACCGGTTCTAGACATTTATTTTGGGGAAAATTCCATTATTCATAATTCTGCTAGATTATCTTCTGGGCTTTTATTAACTCTATGCTTAGTAGTCGGAGTAATTATTGGCTTTTTATTTATTTCTAAAGTGATGAAATCTTTGTTAGAAAAACATAAAAGAGGGACATATGGTTATGTTCTTGGATTTGTAGTAGGCTCAATAATCGCGATGTTTTTAAACAACCAGATTTGGCCAACCTATTTTAACGAAGCAACTTCTAAACCTTGGCAATTTGTAATCGGCTTTATCTTGCTTATCGTAGTTGCGGTAGCAACTTTGCTTTTGATAAAATTTGCTACAAGGAAAAAACAAGCTGAAAATCAAAATATTGGTTAACGCTTAGAAAAGGGGTCAAATATGCCGCGCACACCGGAACAAAATAGAATTGTTAAAGACAAAAGGAAAGCCAAAATAACTGACAAGGCTTTAAAATTGTTTGCCGAGGTAGGTTATAACAATATCTCGGTTGACCAAATAACAAAAGCCGTTAGATGCTCACATGGCCTTTTTTATCACTATTTTGATTCAATGGAAGATCTCTTTGTCTATCTATGGAAAGAATTCATAAGTAATAACAACATAATGTTCCCAATAAACGAAGCTTTAAAAACAGGTGGAACAAAAGGATTAAAAACATTAACCGACCATTACTCATCAATCACAAATAAATCTTCATTAAATTTTTACGCTTTAAAGATAGCCTTGTGCTTAAATGAGCTAGACAATATCCCTGATGAAATAAAGAAAAAAATGAAAGACGTGGACTTAAAAAGAACACTTGCAAAACTAATTGATCAATCACAAAACGAAGGAAACGCCATTGCGGGAGATGCAAATCAAATAGCTAAAGCCATATTTGAATTAATCAAAATAGATGTTGCCAAAAACATGAACACCAAAGGTAAAAAATCCATTATTTCCGGTGATATAATTTTAGAAATGTTGATGAAAAAACCTTTATCCGAAATATAAATAAACGATACGTGTATTAAAATAATAAAGAAAGCAAGCCTATAAGACTAATGGCAATTAAGTCCTTTTCTGGCTTGCTTTTGTTTTTAGTTTTTATTCATCCTTTTTAAAGGAAAAGAAAACCGCACCAAAAAGCCCTACAATCAAGGCGATTAAAGAAACGGTCAAAACTGTGTTGTAGAACATATCTGTTCCAGCTGAATATCCAATCAAGGATCCTAGCATCGCCAAGCTTGAGCAAGCCATCAATGCAATTGAGGTAATAAACAAACGTTTGAATTTCATATTTTTGCTCCTTTGTATTTATTATATGTCAAAAGAAGAAGTGAGGTTAGTGCTTGCCTCTGTTGGCTTTCGCTTTCAAAAAGAAAGTCAAAACGATCACAAAAGGGCGATGCTGAAACCACCGTTGCACAAAGCAGAAGAAGTTTTATTTTCATAAACACGCCTCCTTTTATAAATATTTTTGGGCAATTTAATTATCTAAATAAAATAAAATATACAACATATAGAGAATTAATTTTTTCTATAAAAAAAATCATTGCTTTGAACCGAAATTAATTACTAAAATTATCTAATCATGATGGGGTCGGCAAAAAAGTTAGTACTCGCCTTTGGCGAATATATAAAAAGAGAAAGAACTACAAATTTCTCAGTAGAAAAGTTATGCAAAGAAGCCGGCGTACACCCTCAAACATTTTATTATTGTTTTGAATCCAAACAGGATTTTTTAACTTTTTCTTTAGAATTGTTCTTTTCGCATTTAATATACTCACCTAAAGAAAAAAGCATAACGGAATTAAATAAATTTTACGATTCAATAATCAAAATGTCCGATAAGAAAAAAGATTTTGCTGAAAACATATTTTTTAATGGCCCAGACAAAGAAATTGTAAACGAATATTTTTATCGTTATTTGTCTAACTTGTTTAGCAAGTTGTCAAAAAAACTAAGCAAAGAAAACAAAGTCATTTTATTCGGAGCCGTCATAGGAGTCATGCTTTATTCATCTTATAAAGGCAACGAATTAGATAGTTATCTTTTAGCTACAAAAACCCTTGATTATCTTGAATAAATTTATTTTCTATTTTTAGAAGAGAAATTAAATAAATATTTATATGTCCCTTTTAATTTTTTATATAAAGTCTTATAGCAATTCTTATAGAGCTCTTCATATATCGTATTTGCTTCTTTGCTTGGCTTGAAAGTAATAGAAGGGTGAACCATAGCTTTAACTGCTTCTTCTTTATTTTCAAATTCCTTGATTGCTAGAAATCCAGTTATGGCCGCGCCTAAAGAAGAAGTTTCATTAGTTTGGACTTTAGTAACCGGTAAATTGAATATATCGGCAGTAATTTGACAAATTTCATCAGATCTAGAACCGCCGCCAGCCATTCTGATTTCCTTAAATCCATGCTTTAAGTTTCTAGCAAAGCCCTCACTAGCTAACCTAAGTTCGTAAGTAATGCCTTCAATAATTGCCCTATAAACATGTTCTCTAGTTGTAACATCACTAAAGCCTATTATTGACCCCTTTACTTCTGGCTTATCTAAATTGGAACCCCAAAAAGGTTGGAGCAGCAACCCGTCAGATCCAGGCGGCACATCTTTTAATTTAGCGTTATAGTCTTCTGGATAGACATCATCGATTACAATATCATTAATGTTCATTGCCCCAAATTCTTTAAGAAACCAATTAATCATCCAATAGCCGCGATATATTTGAACATCTAAATTAAAATAATTTGGAACGACCGATGGATAAGCAGGAAAGAATTTAGAAGGGGAAACAAATTTTTTAACGCTAGTTTCAACTGAGCAAGCCGTGCCTAAAGAAATAGAGAGCATGTCATCTTCAATGACCCCTGTCCCCAATGTTTCACATGATTTATCAGAACCACCGGCATATAAAACTAGACCTTCTTTTAAGCCCGTTTCATTGGACGCATCCTTACTAATCTTCCCTAAGATTTCTTGACTGTCGACAAGTTGGCAAAGCTGATTTTTCTTCAAGGAAAATATTTGTCCTTGCATCTGGGTTTCCGGATTTTTATACCAAGTCTTTTTCTTATAATTTAATGGATAATGGCCTGTATAATTAGAAGAAGAATCAATTAATTTTCCAGTCAATTTATAAACAAAATATGTTGATATTGCGACGTATTTATCAATTTTTGCAAAGTTTTCCGGTTCATTTTCTTTAATCCAGTTAGCCACCGTTCTTCTTCTATTCATTTGAATAACTTCACTCATTCCTACTAGACCAAAGGCTAGCCTAGAAAGCAAAGGCAAGGGCTTTTTGCATTTTGCATATCGCTGGTCAAGCCAAAGAATCATAGGGCGTATTATATTTTTATCTTTATCAAGCAAAACGGCAGAGTCTCTAAAACAAGTCATCGTTATCCCTTTGACTCTTTCCATTAATTCCTTATTAAGAGAAAGCCGTTTTGTGCACTTGCATAAACAATCATAGTAATAATTTGGATCTTGCTCGGCATACCCAGGCTTTGGGGAATAATAGGCAGGGGAATATACTTCTTTCTCACTGCTTAATATGTTGCCGGCCTTATCAAAAAGCGAGACTCTCACCGATTGAGTTCCAAAATCAATAGTTAGAATTAGAGATGAATTTTCCATGTTTTCCTTTTCAATTCAAAGTTAATTATAGGGAAAATATTTCGTTTTTGATTATTTTTTTGTTTTTTAGAACGCATTAAGAACTTTTTAGTTCATTTTTCTTATTAAGAAAGATATTAAAATTCATCTTCTTGGACACCCATATAATGTGATAATATTTAACCGCTGGGTCTGAAAACCCTTTAAATATGTGTCATTAGGAGGATACAATGGCAGAAAAGAAATATGTTTATTCTTTCCAAGAAGCTCACGAAGCCCATTTAGGCAAAGATATTCTTGGTGGAAAAGGCAACGGTCTTGCTGAAATGACTGCTGCCGGGATCAACATCCCACAAGGTTTCACTATCACAACCGAAGCCTGCAATCTTTATTACGAATCTGGAAAGAAAATCCCAGATTTCGTCTGGGACGATATCGTCGCCCATGTTCATCAAGTTGAAAAAATTGACAACAAAGCCTTTGGAGGCGGAAAAGGTGTACCACTATTAGTCTCCGTTAGATCTGGTGCCCGTATGTCAATGCCAGGCATGATGGATACAATCCTTAACCTTGGTTTAAATGATGAAACTGTTGAAGAATTAGTCAAAGCTACTGGCAATGAAAGATTTGCCTGGGATTCCTATCGCCGTTTCATTTTGATGTTTACAAACATTGCCAAAGGACATCCACGTACCGAAATGGATGCCATGCTTGACAAAATCAAAGAAGAAAATCACTACAAACTCGATACCGAAGTCACGGTTCCGCAATTAAAAGAACTTGTCAAAGCCTACAAAGCCTATTACAAGAAGACTTTTGGCGAAGACTTCCCAACCGATCCATACACTCAACTTAAGGAAGCTGTCGCTGCAGTCTTCCGCAGCTGGGACAATCCACGTGCCAACGTTTATCGTCAAATGAACGGCATCCCATATGAATGGGGAACTGCTGTCAACGTTCAAACAATGGTCTTTGGAAACATGGGCGAAGATTCTGGGACCGGAGTTGCTTTCTCCCGCAACCCATCTACAGGCGAAAAGAAAATTTATGCCGAATTCTTGCCAAATGCCCAAGGTGAAGATGTAGTTGCTGGTGTCCGCACGCCACTCCACATTGACGAATTAAAGAAGAGAATGCCAGAAGTCTATGAACAATTCATGGCCACCATCAAGAGAATGGAAAATTACTTCCATGATATGCAAGACATGGAATATACCATCGAAAAAGGCAAA
This sequence comes from Bacillota bacterium, assembly GCA_003512585.1. GTDB lineage: Bacteria > Bacillota_I > Bacilli_A > RFN20 > CAG-826 > Alloenteromonas. The sequence continues at coordinate 8,855 of DOQE01000071.1, forward strand.
CTCTATTTCTTGCAAACACGTAACGGAAAACGTACCGCTCGCGCCGCTTTAAAGATTGCTTGCGATTTAGTTGACGAAGGATTAATCGATGAAAAGGAAGCTTGCTTAAGAGTCGAGCCAAAGCAACTTAACGATTTGCTCCACCCAACATTTGATGCCGCCGATTTAAAGAAGCACACCCCAGTATTAAAAGGACTCCCGGCTTCTCCAGGCGCAGGAACAGGCCATATTGTTTTCACCGCCGAAGAATGCAAAGAATTGCACGATAAAGGAACCAAAGTCGTTCTTTGCCGTGCCGAAACTTCTCCAGAAGATATCATCGGTATGGTTAATTCCGAAGCCATCATCACCGCTAGAGGCGGCATGACAAGCCACGCCGCCGTTGTTGCTCGTTCAATGGGTAAATGCTGCGTTGCCGGATGCACCGATGCCATTATTAACGAAGAAGCCAAGACCATGACCATTGGTGAAAAAGTCTACCACGAAGGCGACGTCGTCTCCGTTGATGGATCCACTGGTTTAGTCTATGAAGGCGAAATCAACATGGTTCCAGCTGACTTAGGCGGAGACTTCGGACGTATGATGGGATGGGCCGATAAGTATCGTAGATTAAAAATCCGCGCAAACTGCAACACCCCACTAGATGCCGATAACGCTCATAAATTTGGTGCTGAAGGTATTGGCTTGTGCCGTACCGAACGTATGTTCTTTGCCGATGACCGTATCCTAAATATGCGTTCCATGATTCTTTCTGAAACAACCGAGCAACGTGAAGCTGCCCTTGAAAGAATTCGTCCATATCAAGTCGATGACTTCTACCATATGTATATGTCTGCACCAGACGATATGGTTTGCATCCGTTTATTGGATCCACCACTACATGAATTCCTCCCAACAATCGACGATGAAAAGAACATCAAAGACCTTGCCGAGAAATTAAATGTTTCCGAACAAAAAGTTCGCGATCGTATCAATCAATTACACCAAGCCAACCCAATGATGGGCTTCCGTGGTGTCCGTCTATGCGTTGCCTACCCAGAAATCTATCGCATGCAAGCAACAGCCATCATCCAAGCTGCCATAAAAGCAAGCAAGGAACTTGGCAAGGATGTTGAACCTGAAATCATGATTCCTCTAACCGGCGAATTAAAAGAATTCAAGTTCGCAAAGAATGTTGTTGTTGAAGCCGTCGAAAACGAAATGAAGAAGGAAGGCAAGAAGCTAACCTATCATGTCGGTACGATGATTGAAATCCCAAGAGGCGCTTTACAAGCCGGCAATATTGCCAAAGAAGCTGAATTCTTTAGCTTTGGTACCAACGACCTCACCCAATTGACCATGGGATTCTCTCGTGACGATTCTGGACAATTCTTACCATATTATTATGACAAGAAGATCTATGAATTCGATCCGTTCCAAACTATCGACGTCGAAGGGGTTGGCGAATTAGTCAAAATTGCGTTCGAACGTGGACGTGCCACAAGAAAAGACTTAACGGTTGGTGTTTGTGGCGAAACCGGTGGTGATGCTGCCTCCATCATGTTCTATGATGCTGTCGGACTAAACTATGTCTCTTGCTCACCATTCCGTGTACCTCTAGCTAGACTAGCCGCCGCTCAAGCTAACATCATTCACGAAAGAGAAAAAGAAGCTAAATAAGCTTTGTTTCTTAGATAGCAAAAAAGGATTGCCGCAAGACAATCCTTTTTTTCATATTTGCTATGTATTTTTTTCTTAAAAAACCTTTAAAAATAATTACCGCCGCTTCAATAAATATTACAAATCGTTAACAGTCGCGTTTTCATTATACATATTGAAATAAATGGGCTCATCCTTGTTTTCATCAATAGGCAATATTTCTTCTTCTAATTCAGATATTGAAGAAACTTCGCCATCTAAATATTCTTTTAAAACAGTTTTTGTTTCGATTAGTCTTTCTCTTAAGCCGCCAAGACGAATTTGTTGAACTTCCAATCCGCTTCGATTGTTTTCTTTTAACCACCTATTTCGACAATGTTTGGAAAACTCATCTAGCCTAATTATTGTTTCATCAATCAAAGGCAAATAAGTGGATAGAGCTTTTTTATCATTGGCTTTGTAAGATTCACGTATGTGGGCCCCTAACGTGGCTTTTAGTGCAAGCAAATGGCATAACGAAGATAAATAATCAAACAAATAGGCATATTCTTTATTTCTTTGGCCTGCCTGTTTCAATTTTATTGCATGTTCTTCGAATAGTTTTTCGTCTTTGTAATTGCTCTTGCAATCAAAGTAGCCTTGTAAAGGATCATTAAACAATAAATATTTGCATGGATTAATCAATAAATGATCTCTGCCTTTGGCTTTGCTAGTTAAATAATTAGGCAATTCAAGCAATTTAAAATCATCGTAATTTAATCCTAAGATATTATGAAAATCTTGCTTTATTTGATTTATATCAGTAATGCCATTAGCAACTTCTTTCGCATAAAAAATAGTAGTAAGGGAAGAAAAAATAGAACATTCCGCCCCGTTATCCCCCCAAGCAGTCATGATAATATTTTTAATTCCATTATCAATGGAAGTAGAAATCCCTGCCAAAGTATTTGTCTCTCCATGGCTTAAAAGAGGGGCAAAGCCATTCCAAGTCCAAACACCTCCTGCAAAATACAAATCATTTGGATTGATTTGTTTATGGATATTTATCATGGCTTCATAGGTTTCCCTATCCGGATGATAATAATCCCAATAAACCAGGCTTACATCTTGTGGGACCTTTTTAATTTTTTCTTTTGATATTTTGGCGTTTAAATCATAATATTCCCCGCCGGAAACAAGTCTAAAAAACATATCGGACCATATCATTGGTTTAAAGCCATGCTTAATGGCAATTTCTTTTACTTTATTAAGGTGCCTAATAAAAATATCACTTCTATCTTCAAAGCCATGTATATCTTTAAATTTGCCTAGTCCAAGCATATGGGCTTCATCGCAGCCAATATGGACTCTTCTAGAAATAAATTCTTTTTCCAAAGAGGAAAACATATCGTCAATCAATGCATATGTTCTATCATCATCGACTAAAAGTATGTCATCAATATCATTGATTTGCCTATATTTTTCATGACGAAATATGCAATTTAAATGAGCGAGAGTTTGAATGCATGGAACGACTTCTATCCCGTTTTCTTCTCCAAACCTAGAGATCTCTATAAGTTGATCCTTACTATACCTTCCACGTAGATAACCAAAGTATGGTTGATTAACGACTTCATAAGTGTCTTCTGTATAAAGCATTAAGGACGTGTATCCAATTTTCTTTAAAATAAGAATTAATTTTTTTATGGAATTTACAGTTAAAGTTGCATTTCTAGAACAATCCACCATTAAAGAAAGAAAATCATAATTTTTCATATTTTATATATCCTTCATACCATTCTAAAATTCTATATTTACTTTAGCAATCCGAATCTAGAAAAATAAAAAATCGGCATAGATGACCAACCATGGCATAAACTACCCGCATTATCAAAATCTTTATAGCCTAATTCGGTTTCATAAAATGTTGTTGCCCCTTCATCTAGCATTTTTCCATACACCTTTTTTATATCTTTTAAAATGTATTCCTTATACAAGGGGGAAACCTTTAATAAGGCATCATAAAGAAATGGTTTCGTAACTAATGTTGCTTTGACAAACAAAGTATTTTCATTCGTCAATTCTTTGGCAATAAACTTAGATTCATCATCGTTAGAATATCCAGCCAGAATTGCTAAAGCATTCCCATACTGGCTTAACAGTTCATTATCTTTTGACATTTTAAAATAGCCATTAAAGAAGAATTCTTTTCTAGCGGCTTTTTTATTCTCTTCAAAAATATATTCTAGATTTGTTTGCTTACCTATAGACTTAGAAATAGCAATAAACGACCTTAAGGAAATTACAAATAGACAATTCAAAATCAAATCCGCTTTTTTAACTTGCTTTTGCATCAGCCCACCATCAAGTCCGTTACTCCATTCGTAAAAATTCCAAGTGCCTTGTTTATCAAAAGTATAAACAAGGCCATCTTTATAATTAGATAAAAACGCCTCTAAAATGTCTTTTAATTTAGGATAAATACTTCTAACAAACTCTAAATCATTCGTCTTTTTTAAATAGAATTCTACTGTTTGGAAATAGAACAAAGAAAAAGAAGGTATAGTTAAATTAGACGAACTAGGGGAACAAATAGAAAGAAGTTTATCTTTTCTAAAATCCTGGCTAATTAATTTTAAAGAAGATTTAATTTGTTCATTATTTTCAAAACAAACCGAGCCGGCCAAGGCCTGCATTAATGAATCCATTGTATATAAGCATTGCTCTCTCCACGGGCAATCCTCGTAATGCTCGTGGTAGCAGCACCATAAAGTATAAACACACGTATCGTATATTTTTTTAACTAACGGGTCTTCGATTTTATATTTTATTTCCTCGAAGGGATACCTAACTTCATTTATCCCAAAATAGAAGATATCTATATCGTCTTGGCAAAATATTTCCATATAGCGAAGGCCTATTCTTCTAAAAGTATCTAAAAATTTATTTTGACCCGGTTTAGCTATATAATCGATAGAAAAATCTCTGCTACCTATTTTATAAACTAAACTATTGTTTTCTTTATGCTCGGCATAAGTAATTAGGATATGTTGCTTCGTTTTAGAAACAAATTCCAAATCCAGATGTCCAACCACTTCTTTTGAAAAATCTATTAAATAATGCCCAGTTCCAATTTTTCTTATTTGGTTAATGGCTCTGCCAGCATGAAAACATTTTTTATTAGTTCTTAATTCAATTTCTCCATAATCCGCAACTAAAAAAGACTTATGCAAGGAAGATAAATCATCTTCTTTATTCGCATCAAAAAAATATGAATATCCTAGCTGAGGAGAAATTTCTTTTTCTTTATGGGATAAATAAGAAGCATTTGGAATGGATAATACTTCCTCATCACTCCCTAAAAGGATTTCAAAAGAAGAAGAAACAAAAGCAAATTTTAGCCTAGAAGGACCCTTGCAATAGGAAGAAAAAGTATCCGCACCAAAATAGTAAACAATTATCTTAACGACATTTTTTTCATCTTTCTTGCATTTAACTTTTACCAAATCTGCGATTGGATGATCAGGGTAAGAAGGACTAATTCCAAAATAAACCAAACTATTATTTAAATAAACCGCGCAATCAGAATCACAAACAATCAGTAACGATATCTCTTCCTCGCTAGAATAAAAGGAAGAATAATAAGAATAATATTCATCTTTTTTTGAAGTAGTATTCTCACATATCCATTTAACGCCATTTAATATTTGAATTGCTTTTGTTTCGTCCATAACTATTTTCTTTCTCCTAATAATAAATACAAAAGAAAAGGAAAGGCAAAATTAATATAATTTTCCGCGAATATCCGATAAAAAATGGTTAAAAGAAATAAAATCAGAACTATTTCTTAAAATAATTCTCTTTATTAATTTGTCTTTCTCTAGCAATGGACAAACTAGAAGAAGGGACATCTTTTGTAATGACGCTTCCAGCTGCAACAAAGGAATCCTTGCCAAGAGTAAGAGGCGCTACCAAAGTAGAAGAGCAGCCTACGAAAGTATTTTCTTCAATAAGAGTCTTATGCTTTTCTTTTCCATCAAAATTAGCGGTTATAACACTAGCGCCAATATTAACGTTTCCTTTAATTTCGGCGTCTCCTAAATATGAAAGATGGCAACACTTTGAAGAGGGGCCTAAAGTAGTATTCTTCAATTCGTTAAAGTTCCCGATGACGGCTCCATCTTCTATTTTAGAATTATTCCTAATATTGGAATAAGGACCAATCTTTACCCTGTTTCCAATTGTAGAGTCTTTTATATTCGAGAATATAATCTCGTTATCATTCTCAATAATTGCATTTTCTAAATATGTTGATGGTCCAATTATGTTCCCTTCACCTATTTTGCTGCCTTTTAAAATATGCGTATTTGGACGAATGGTACAATCTACCCCCACGCTAGAATCAGGAGAAATATAAGTCGAATCAGGATCTTCGATTGTAACGCCTGAAAGCATGAGGTTTTTATTTATTCTTTGTTGTATCTTTTTTGCAGCAATAGAAAGATGATATCTATCATTAACTCCCATTGTTTCGTCTACATCAGTAATAGAAAAAGAGCAAACACGCTTCCCATCATTAACAAACATGCCAATGACATCAGTTAAGTAATATTCGCCAGCCGCATTATTGGGAGTAAGTCTTTCAAGATCTTTAAATAGCTCTTCATTATCAAAGACATAAACCCCTGCATTAACTTCTTTAATTAAAGCTTCTTCTTCGCTGCAGTCTTTTTGCTCTACTATCTTTATGACTTTGCCGTTTTCTTTAACGATTCTTCCATATCCTTTTGGATTATCCATTATGGAAGTCAAAATTGTTAAATCATTGTTATTTTCTTCATGCTCTTTTAATAAAGAAGAAAGGGTTTCGCAAGTTAATAAAGGAGTATCTCCGCAACAAATAATGGTCTCTCCTTTTTTATCCTTTAATAAAGCAGAGGTCATCATTACGGCGTGCCCTGTTCCTTTTTGCTCTTTTTGCCAAACAACTTTTGAAGTAGGGGTTACTATTTCTTCCGTCATTTTCCCACCAAAACCAACTATTGTCACAATTTCATTGAATCCAAGCGGCCTTAATGCTTCTAAAACATATTTAACCATTGGCCTGCCAAGAATCGGGAAAGACACTTTTGACATTTCGTCACGCTTGCTTTTCATTCTTGTGCCTTTGCCAGCAGCCATAATAATCGCGTATTTATTCATAATAATTCTCCTTTTATAAAGTTTTTGTCAAAACGGAAATATATCCTTTCTTTTCGTATTTCCGTTGGGCTTCTTTGCATTTTTTTAAATCGGTAGATAAGGCAAATAAACTAGACCCAGACCCTGACATTGATACTATTTTAAACCCATCGCCTATTAAAGACGAATAAATATCGCCTACTACAGGCAATAAAGATACGGCAGGCTTCATTAAATCATTGCCAATACTTTTGGCAATTAAATCATCATCGCCCTCATTTAAACCTTTTATAACGTTATTTGTATCGACCCTAACATTAGAAAAAGAAGAGAAATGTTCATAGACTTCTTTTGTTGAAAGACCTTCTTCTGGTTTAACTATTAAAACAAAATATTTTTTCTTAATGTTAATAGGCGAGTCTATTTCTCCAATTCCGCCAACTCTAGATGGGCGATTATGAATAAAAAATGGTACGTCCGCGCCTATCTTTAAGCCAATGGCACATAATTCTTCCATGCTAGCATTTAGCTTTAGCATTTTATTTAAAGTCAATAAAACGGCCGCGGCGTTGCTGCTCCCTCCGCCTAGTCCAGCCGCAAAAGGGATTTCTTTATGGATATGAATCATAAAGTTATCCTTGAATTGATATACTTCTCTTAATGCATCAACGGCTTTTTTACATAAATTGGCTTTTAAACCCATCAAACGAAGATCGTCGCAAGTTATATAGGTATCGTTACCAAATATTTTATTTATTTCGATGACGTCATGAAGTTCTAACGGTAAATTAACCATATCCAGTTCATGATATCCGTTTTCTAGAGTTTTTATTATCTTTAAAGAAAGATTAATTTTTGCATACGACTTTATGTCCATATTATTTTCCTAGCATTTTATTAGTTTGGTCAAAATCAAGTATTGCTCAGGGGTAATTTCTTCTGGGCGTTTATTTAAATCTATACTTGCTCTTTCTAATATTTCTTTTGCCTTTAATTCATCGTGAAGAAGATTTTTTAAATTGTTATAAATAGTTTTCCTCCGCTTTAAAAATAGCGACTGAGATAGTTTAAACGCTTTGAAACTATTTTCATCATGTTTTTTATTAAATTCTATAAGAATAACACTAGAATCGACGTGAGGTTCTGGAACAAAGCAATGACGACTGACATTAAATACCCTTTTACTTTTCGTAGCTAATGATAAATACACATTTAAAGGGGAATAATCTTTAGTATTAGTAGGAGCCATTATTCTATCAGCGGCTTCTTTTTGAATCATAAAAACCATCTTTGATGCATTTTTTGCTCCAATCAAGGTTTTTTCAATAATTGAAGAAGTGATGTAATAAGGAAGATTGCCAACTATTTTATTATAAGGGGAATAATCAAATTTCATGGCGTTCCCATATTGGACATTTAAATAATCATTTTCTTTAAAATCTGTTTGCAGTTTGCATAGCAAAGATTCATCAATGTCAATCAAGGTAGCTTTTGCAGGCCCGAAAGAAAGAAAATAACTAAGCGAACCGGCTCCACACCCTATCTCTAATACATTATCCGATTCATTTAGCTCTAATAAAGAAACTATTTTTTCTGCAATATCGGGAGCAATTAAAAAATTTTGTCCTACTTCTTTTTTTGCCAAAAACTTTAATTCCTTAATAGAAGAAAAATATTTACTTACATCCATTTAAAAACTCCCTTAATTGTTGCTTGCTAATATTCATAGAATTGAGTCTTTTTAATAATGTTTTTGTATTTCCAAACCCCAAATGGAAATGCTCTTCGACTTTATTTCTTTTTATGGAGGAGTTTGGACCAGTTAATCCTAGTTCTAGTAAATCACTATACTTTAAATCCCCGTTCTTATAGTTTTTAGAAAGGGTTAAATTTGACAATGACTCTAAAATAACATCTTTGCTAGACTCGGCTACTCCGACTTTATGATGCTTTATGGCTTTTTCTTTTGGAATAAAAGCGTGCTTTAGGTTAGCTATATTTTGGTCAAGTATGTCTCTAATTCTTTTTCCTGGATAATCAGGGTCTGTAAGAACTATGACTTCTTTCCTTTTCGAGACTTCTTTTATGTACTCGATTGTTTCACGTGGAACACTTGAACCATTTGTAATAACAAACTCGCAATCCAAAAAAGAGCTCAATAAAGATATATCGGTGATACCTTCTACAACAATTAAGGCGTTTAGCTTTTCTTTTTTCATAGTTTCACGTGGAACAATCTTTCAAAATTGTCCTTAATTTTTTCTTGCATAAAATCAAGAGGAACTTCTTTTAAAATAGCCATTTGGCAAACTATATAACGCACATAAGAAGGTGAATTAGCCTTGCCTCTAAACGGAACCGGAGTTAAATAAGGAGAATCGGTTTCTGATAGTATCCTATCGATATCCACGGCTTTGACACATTCTTTTGGGGTTATAGAGTTTTTATAAGTTATTGGACCGTCAAAGCCAAAGTAAAACCCTAGTTTTTCTAATTCTTTCATTGTTTCTATAGAACCGGAATAGCAATGCAAAACGCCTTTCCTTTTCGGCGCATATTCTTTTAATATATCCAAAGTATCTTTTGTAGCCTCTCGAGCATGAATTGAAACGGGCAAGTCTAATGAGTCTGCGAGTTTTAATTGTTTTATGAACCATTGTTTTTGAATAAAGTGGTCTTTATCTTCTTTATACCAATGATAGTCAAGCCCAATTTCGCCTATACCTATTACCTTTTCATTCCTAGCCAAATTCTTTATTTCGTCTAATTTTCCATCGTTTATGCCATCTAGATTCTCAGGATGAAATCCTACGGTAGCAAAAACCCCATCATATTTAGAAGCGATTTCCGTAGCTTTAATTGAACTAAGCAAGTCATAGCCAACCACAACGATTGCATTAACTCCATTCCCTTTGGATTCGTTTACAATCTCATCTAGATTATTAATAAATGCCTCATCATTTAAATGGCAATGGCTATCTACATAAATCATCTTTATTTACCTACACAAAAACGGGAAAAGATTTCATCGGTCAAATCATGGGTCGGATCTTCTCCAAATAATTCTCTGACATAGTTATACGCATTTAGTAAAGAAGAAGAAATCAAATCCATCGGAACCATATCAAAGCAATCTTTTATAACGAGAGAAAGTTCATTGTCTATCTTCTTTAATAAAGACAATTCTCTTTGGTTCGAAAAAGAAGGAGTAGAAAAGGAAGAGTCATTAATTTGCAATGATTCGTACATTGCTTTTTTTAATGGTTCGATATCTTTATTTAAAGCGGAAACATAGATATGTCCCTTTTCTTTTTGTTTTATTAAATCAGATTTGTTAGTTACTTTGATCAAAATTTTATCCTTGCATAAGCAATCAATCTCACTTTCATCGAAAATTGTTTTATCATCACTCACCAAAATGACCATATCGGCTTCTTCAATGCTTTTTTTGCTTCGTTTTATACCTATGCTTTCTACAACATCCAAGCTATCCCTAATTCCGGCGGTATCTAACAATATAAAAGGCACCCCTTTTATTGATAAATAGCCTTCGACAACATCTCTAGTAGTCCCGGGGATATCTGTAACAATGGCTTTTTCTTCATTTAATAATGCGTTTAGTATCGAGGACTTACCAACATTGGGTTCTCCAACAATGGCTACTTTAACGCCTTCTCTAATAATTTTTCCTTCATGTCCTTGCTTAATTAAAGTAGCAAGGCTTTCTTTCATTTGCTTGCACTGAGAAATTACATATTCATAGTTTGTTTGTTCTATATCTTCATATTCTGGAAAATCGATATTTACTTCTAATTTTGATAATAAATCGCTTATTTTTTCCTTTAAGGGTTTTAATAAAGGGGACACTTTCCCTAAATAAGACATCAAAGCCACGTCTTTTGCTTCTTTTGTAGTCGCGTTAATTAAATCATTAACGCTCTCGGCTTCGATTAAATCCATTTTGCCAAAATAAAATGCTCTAGCAGAAAATTCTCCACCTTCTGCTTGTCTAACCCCCTTGCTAAAGAAAGCCTCCATTATTTCTTTTACAATTACCATCGACCCGTGACAAGAAATCTCTACAACTTCTTCGCCAGTCATAGAACAAGAAGCCTCATAGCAAAAAATAACCACATCGTCTATAACGTTGTTTTCAAAAGAAATAGACCCGTGCATTATTTTTCTTTTAAATCCAGTGCCAATATTTTTAGAAAAAAGAGAAGACACAATATCGAAAACATTATCGCCCGATATTCTAATTAAGGCTAAGGCCGATTTAAACGGAGGTGTAGCTAAAGCAATGATTGGTTCCACGTATATATTATATCTATATATTTATATATAAGGTAAAAGAAAAGGCTACCGAAGTAGCCATTTTTTTAATCAACGTATTTAATGCAAACCGCTCTAGAAGAACCTTCCCCGGTGGATTCGGTTTTTATATGCTCCATATTTGATAAACATCCATGGACAACGCGCCTTTCATCTGGAGTCATTGGATCGAGTTTAACATCGACATGAGATTTTAACACATCTCTAGCGGCTCTTTTGGCAATGCGCTCGACTCTAGAATATTTATCTTCCTTATATCCGCCAACGTCGAGAAGTATTCTATAACGACGACGGAATTTATTAGAAACCGCAAGCTTTGTCAATTCATTTAACGCTTGAAGTGTTTTGCCGTTTCTTCCAATCAAAATAGGGTTATGATTGGAATCGATAGTGATTTTTATAATATCGTCTTCGATATCGGCCTCGCAAGTTGCTTCAATCCCTAAAGAAGTGGTAACGTTCTTTAAGTATTCTATAGCATAACTAGCTGCATCGTTTTGATCATAGACAACTATAGTTGCGCTCTTTTTAAATAGCCCCTTCTTTTCTTCTTTAACATTATAAACTAACGATTTTTCATTAACGCCTAATTCCGAAGAAGCCAAGGAAAGAGCCTCTTCTATGGTTTTAGCAGTATATTCTTTCATTAAAATTACCTCTTTTTGTTTTTGCTTTTGGATATTATTAATTGAGTAATAAAGGTTTGAATCATAGAAATTAAACCAGAAATCAACCAATAAACACCCATGGCGGATGGAAGCATGAATCCCATGACAATGGTAAATATCATCATGAAGATAGAAACCCATTTCATTTGTTTTTGAGAATCGCTTTGAGCTGGATTAGCAGACAATTTGGCAACTTTCTTAGTTTGGGCTTTAGCCATAATTCTTGGCAGTAACATGGCCATAACTTGAGTTCCGGCCATCAATATAAACAAGACCAAAGCCGTCCACCACCCATTTTGGTTATAATACCAAGCACCAGAAACATTAAATAATATAGAATTAATATTATCGGATAGCCTCATTCCAAGGAATTCACCGGTAGATAAAGCCGCCGATCCTTGTAAACCGGACCAAACGCAAATAAAGACAGGGAATTGCAAAATTAATATCAATATTTGTCTAAATGGTTTTATTTTATGGCGCCTATAAAGAGCCATTTGCTCTTGAGCGAGCCTTTGTTTTTCGGCTTGATTGGTATTGGAATTAGGATATTTTGCTTGAAGTTTTGCCATTTCAGGTTGCAAGGCTTGCATTTTTTGCGAATCCATAGTCGAACGGAAGGAAACCAATAAAAGTAATCCTCTTACTATTAAAGTAACGAAAACTATAGCCCAAATTTGGCCAACGCCCGACAAGGACGGATCCATCCCAAATGAGAATGTATCAACCAGCCAAGAAACCGGATAAACCAATAGACCTTCTAAAAAGCCTTTGTTCCAGGCATATCCCCAATCTTTTTTAGTTATATCTACTTCCCAATCGGAATTGTTGCCATAATGGCCAAACGATCCTTCTTGTGTGGCTATACAAGAACGTATTTGGTTGACTTTTGAAGCAATTTGGGATTGATAAAGATCGGTAAAATCTTTTGTTGGGCAATTATCGATTCCTAAAGAGGGGTCATTGCTTTTATATAATTCGGCGTTCCATTTTGTCCAATAGCCCCAAATGCTGCCGCCATCACCAGAAAACTTTAAATGTCCAAAAGATCTTAAAATGGACTTGTTGTTTTGGGTTGCATTTTCACCGCCATCACAATTTGACTCGGTATACGGATTAATTGTCCAATTAGAAGAGTCAGATGACTCGGAAGCAACCAAAGTAGACACAAATTCCTTGGGTGCACTCATGCCTATGGAATAAGCGGCGCGTTGACTCGAATCTTGCAAACTAGAATTATAGGCTTCATATGTGGCGGCCTCTAAAACATAGTCATCAATGCTTGCCCAATATTTAACAGAAGGCATTACATAACCATTTTTATAGGCAGTAGAAAGAATTGTTCCTTGCAAAAAAGAAGCTTTTTTGGCAGTAAATTCTATACTCCCATCTTCTTTTTTTGTTAAAGGTACGTATTTATACACGTTTTCATTTAAAACGTTATTGTCTTTGTCAACATAAGCAGGACCAGCAATTTTACTAGCTTCTTGCTCTTCGATTAACGATTTTGTTTCGTCGGCGGTTTTTAATTCGTTATATTCATCTTTTGAAACATAAACGGTTACCCCTTGTTCGTATGGATAAGCCATTTGAGCTTGATCTACTTCAGAACAAAAATTAGCCGTACAGCTTGCAAGCAATCCCCCACCTAACAGGACTGCTAAACCGACAAATATTTTTTTATGGGATATCTTTTTCAATTGTACTTTTCCTTAATTGTATCTAGAAGAGAATTGAGTTCTCTTTCGTTTGATTCGAACTCGCTTTCTTTATAACAAGGACGAATCGAGATGATAATATCCAAAGGCAAACTATAGTCATTTCTTTTGCTTATCATTGCCCTAACTTGCCTTTTTTCCCTAACCCTAGTAACGGCGTGACCATTTGATTTACCAACGGCCAGGCCGATACGAGTATAGAGCTGCTCTTTTGACGCTTTGACAAAATATAAATTGAAGTTTTTCGATTTGATTTTTACTCCATTTTTAATAATAAAGTCAAAATCTTCGTGTTTTTTTACACGAAACGCCCTCTTCATAAATTAGTCAGCGACTTTAGCGCGTCCTTTGGCACGACGCTTCGCAATGACTTTGCGTCCTGTTGCCGTAGCCATTCTTGCACGGAAACCTGCTTTATTGGCATGCTTCTTCTTAGATGGTTGGTATGTTTTTTTCATTAGCTTTTCCTCCTCAAACGGATGCAAGGGTTATTATACGGATTAAAAAAGCTAACTACAACTGCGAGTGTACGCGCGTATGCGAAGTTTTCCACAGCAAAAGAAAAAGCAAAACAGCGTGAAACATATAGTGAAACATTATCAACACCAATTGTTATTAACTTATCGTGGACAATGTGAATAAAGCAAAAAATATTCGAAAATATCTCTAGTATTGTTACCACGCGCGTTGTAGAAAACCAATTCGTAAAAGAAGTTTTCCACAATATAAAATCAAGTAAAAAGTTTTCCACAATTTATTCACAATTTAAAGTTGTGGATAAGTTCTTTTTTACCTGGATACATGGTATTTTTATTTGTTTTATTGTGGAAAAATAAATTTTGCCTATTTTTTTGCTATCTTTTTTCACAAAAAAGGGCTTTAATTTTACAGGTAAATTTATGGCTGACTCTGTTTCACAACTAAATAGCATATGGGAATCGGTGCTAGAAAGAATTGAAAAAACGATTAACGAAAAAAGGATATACGACACTTTTTTTTGCGATACAAAACTAGCAAGGTTAGATGGTAACGTTATGGTTATTAGCGTTTCTAGCGAACTAGCTAGTCAAATATTGGATAAAAAGTATAAAAATGAAATTTTAAAAATTGTCAACGAATACACTGGCACGAACTTCGATGTCAAGTTTGTTTACAAAAACAATCTAGCCAAAGAGCCAGTAGAGCAAAAAGAAGAAGAGCCAGTATTTTTTAAAGATTATAAGCTTAATCCAAAATTTACATTTGATAATTTTGTAACGGGTCCATCAAATAAAGAGGCTTTTCAAGCCGGAATAATGATTGCAAGTACCCCGGGCCAATTATATAACCCATTGCTTATTCATAGCGATTCAGGCTTAGGAAAAACTCACTTATTGCACGCTATAGGCAACGAAATAAAAGAGAAATACCCGAATTATAATGTTTTATATATATCTGCATCAGATTTCGTTGATGAATATATAGGTTTTGTGGAAAGCCACGAAAAAGGTCAGTCATTAACTAGGTATTTTAAAAATAAGGTCGATGTCTTCTTAATCGACGATATCCAATTTATAACCGGAAAAAGAGGAACCATGGAAATGTTTTTCCTTATCTTTTCCACTTTGGCAAACAACGGCAAACAAATAGTTATCACATCCGATCAGCACCCTAGCAACCTTAACGGTTTGGATGACAGGCTTAAAACACGATTTTCACAAGGCTTAGTTTTGTCAATAGAAAAGCCAGATTTGGAAACAAGCAAAGACATATTGAAAGCTAAAATTCAAGCCGGTGGATTAGATCCAAACGACTTTGACGAAGACGTTTTAACATATATAGCCAAAGGTTTTTCTTCTAACGTCAGGGAACTTGAAGGGGCTTTAAATAGGCTGA
>DOQE01000030.1 GCA_003512585.1 Bacillota bacterium
CAGCATCGATATGAGCCATAATGCCGATGTTACGAGTGTGAGGGAGATCGTATTTTTCGGTCTCCGTAATCATATTTTCGTCAGCCATTTTTTATCCTCCAAATTACCAACGATAATGGGCATAAGCTTTGTTAGCTTCGGCCATCTTGTGGACATCTTCCTTCTTCTTGACGGAAGCCCCACTTCCGTTGGCGGCATCAATTATCTCGGCAGCGAGTTTATTTTCCATGGTTTTCTCGTTGCGAAGACGGGCATATGTAACTAACCACCTTAATCCAAGGGTTTGTTTTCTTTCTGGAGAAACTTCGACTGGAACTTGGTAGTTGGCAGCACCGATACGACGAACTTTTAATTCGACTTCCGGCATGATGTTATTGATTGCAGCGGCAAAGACGTCAGTAGCCTTTTGTCCTGTTTTTTCTTCGATTTGCTTAAAAGCTTTGTAGATGATGGTTTGAGCAGTTCCTCTTTTGCCATCGTACATGACGCGGTTGATCAAGCGAGTAACCAATTTGGATTGGTACACTGGATCTGGTAAAACGTCGCGTTTTTCAACTGAACCTTTTCTTGGCATTGTACTTCTCCTTTAATTACTTTGATTCCTTTGGCTTTTTTGTTCCATAAAGGGAACGGCCCTGGCGTCTAGCTTCTATACCTGCGCAGTCTAAGCAACCGCGAACGATATGGTATCTAACACCTGGTAAGTCCTTGACACGGCCACCACGAATCATAACGGTGGAGTGTTCTTGAAGGTTATGTCCTTCTCCGCCAATATAAGCGGTAACTTCGTATCCATTGGACAAGCGGACACGAGCATACTTTCTCAAAGCAGAGTTTGGTTTCTTCGGGGTCATTGTACCGACACGGGTGCAAACTCCTCTTTTTTGTGAGGAAGGTTGGTTGTTGGTTCTTTTTGTTAGGGAGTTCCATCTCTTGCCTAAGGCTGGAGTCTTGGACTTCTTGACCGCTGTTTGGCGGCCTTGCCTAACTAATTGGTTAATCGTTGGCATTTTGTGTTTTTTCCTCTCTTAATTCTACACACAATTCCCGGTGTGTCATACATCGGGGTAAATAAAGAAGGCAAAAGCCTCTATTTACGTCCAGGCGAAATATTACCTACTTATAAGACCGGTGTCAACGATTTATTTATCTAGAATTGTTGCCCATGAATTCTTAAACTAAATTCCGTTTTTTCTCGAAATCCAGATTTTAGTCTGAGAATAGTATATTTTTCATGTCCTGTTGACCAGAAAAGATTTTACATGTCACACTTAAAAGAAAAGGGCAGGAAAATAAGTTAGTTAAATGCTTGCCCACGAAAGCAAATGCTGCAAGATTTCCGAAACAATTAGATGCAATCCAACAACAATTGCCAAACAAACCAAGAGGAATCGAATCAATTCAAAGGATGTTTCCAAGGGGCAAAAGGTTAATTGCTATACGCAAAGCATGTCGCCATGGTGGTTAAGAGCATAAACGGGATGCCATTGCATTCGCTAGACGGGCATACGACAAAAGAAATACTTGCCGCATCGTTCGGCTTAAAGCCTTATACTAAATTATTCGGTGAATAAAAGATTTGTTCCTCCAGCAGGATAGATGGAATTTAGTCTAAGAATTCACGCTAAGATTTAGATAAAAACGAAATCATGTAAATGGGGAATTGATAAATGTACTCATTTTCTTTTTTTACATTGCATTCCCCAAACAAATAAGATTCCTTTATATTATAAGTTTTTATTAAATTGGTAAGGGCAACATGATTATAGTAATTCATATTATTTGGCTTCCCGGATTTTATTTCTATAGGCAGTATCTCCCTGTTTACTTCCAATAAAAAATCCACTTCGCCATGCTTTTTCGAATTGTAATAAAATAATTTTTCATTAAATCCATGGGCGTAAAGTTCTTGCGCTGCGGCGTTTTCATAAGGAGCACCAAAATTAATCTCTTTTTCGTTTTTTAAAAGCTTATTTCTTAAATCTGTGTCATATAAAGCGGCATCTAAAAACCCAATATCATTCATAAAGGCTTTTAAAGTTTTTCTATTGCTAGATAAAGATAGAGGAGATATCGGCTCTGAAACATTAAAAACCGGAATAATAATTCCTGCATTGGAAAGCCAAACAAATTCATCTTCAATATTGTTGTTGTTTAAATAGTTTTTATCAATTACGTTGCTGCTAATAAACCTTTTATTCTTACTATTAAGTTCACTGGGAATGGATTTGTATATTTCTTTAATCCTTAGCTTTTTTCCATCATCATCCAAATATGTTGTTATATCATAAGAATACTTATTCAATATTTGGTTTTACACATTTGAAACATTAAACAAATTCTTTGATTTATTAAATTCCTCGATTGCTTCAGGCATCCCGCCCATTAATATATATTCCCTAAAATAATCCAAAAATAAAGCATTCAATGAAGGCGGTACCTCTTTTTTGTTATAAAAGCAATTCCTTAAATAATTGATTGATTCCTCGCCGACATTCTTATTTAACAAATATTCTTCAAAATCCAAAGGAAACATTCTAACTTCATCTAAATATCCAAGAGGATTTAGAACGATATCTTTTATTGGAACCCCAAGAAGAGAACCGCTTAAAATGAATCTATATTTTCCATCTATAACAAGTGGCTTCATTCCAGAAACTAAATCCAAAGAAGAAAATTCTAGTTTTCCATTTTTCTTTTCAAGATCTCTTTTTTGGTACAAAAGTTGTATTTCGTCAAAAAAATATAACAGTCTTGTTAGAAATTAATTTTTCGATAAAAACCGAAGAAAGTTTGATTAATATTTCATCGCTGCTTTTATTAGAATAAAACAAATCAATTAGATCGCTACGTATGGCAAAATTAATTTCAATGACATTTTCAAAATTTTGATTAATGAATTTTTCAATAGAAAAAGTTTTTCCTATTTGTCTAGCCCCATCGACAAGCAAAGCCGTCTTTCTATTGTCTTTCCAAAACCGAAAGTTGCTATTTTAAGAATATACGGAAAACTGAAAGTAAATTTATGATTAAAATACGAAAAACTGAAAGACTCGTATTGCATCCGTTCAATATGTTTTAATGCATTAATTTCTCATGCCACCTTTTTAAAACTTTTCTTCCATATTAAATAAACAAAAACCAGAGAATAAACACAACCAACAAATTCCGCAGCATAACTGCCCCACCACAAATTAGAAACACCTAGAAAATACCCAAATAAATAAGTTGCAGGAAATAGAATTATTAATAGACGAAGCAAGGCTATTATTAAAGGATGGATGCCATTCCCTAAACCCTGAAGTACCCCAGAAGAAACAATGCAAACGGAAGCTAGGAAAAAAGAAGGAACTACGATTCTGGTTAAATTGGTTCCTATACTTAGCCAAGCCGATGGCAAATTAAATAAAGTAAGCAAGATTTCAGGCATCGATTCGAAGATAATTACCCCCAACAAGGCAATAAAAAGGCCATACATATAGCCATAAAATGCAGCCTGCCTAGATCTTTTTTCATTTCCGGTCCCATAGTTATAGCCAATAATAGGAAGCATCGAATTTACCAAACCGTAAAAAGCCATGAATATAAAATTCTGCAATTTAAAATAAATCCCATAAACGGCAACAAGGGTATCAATTAGTTCAGGGTTTGAATTAAAAAGTGATACAAAAACAATTTGGAGAACCAACGTTTGCAAGCTTTGTAAAGTTTGAAGAATAATGGCAGGGAAACCGACTTTGAAAATAGAACCAATAATCTTAAAATCCGGTTTAAACGTTTTAAAAGACAAAGACAAAGAAATTTCCTTATTGCACCTAATATTTAAAGCAAAGCCAACAAACATGGAAACCATTTGGCCAATTATTGTTGCTATGGCAGCTCCTTCCACGCCCATCTTCCATACCAAAATAAATAAAGGGTCCAAGGCAATATTTGCAATAGCCCCGCTTAGCTGCATTATCATGGCCAAATGGGTTTTCCCTGTCGCGCATAAAGTTCTTTCGCTAACTAATTGAAGCAATTGCCCAAAACTAAAAATAAAGCAAAGCCCCAAATATCTAGAACCCATATAGACTACTTCTTCATTGCCACTCACCCATTTAAAGTAGAAAGAAGAAAAAAACATCAATAAGCCAACAATTAAAAAAACAATATAGAACACACTCATGGATAAATATCCCATCGCGGCAGTTTTTGAAACAACTTCTTTTTGCTTTTCGCCTAACGCCTTAGATAAAACGGCATTGACCCCGATTCCTGTTCCGATTGCAACGGCTACCAATAACATTTGAAGTGGGAAAGCATACCCTAAGGCGGTTATGGCCAAACTATTTTTCGGGGCTTCCATCATCCCGATAAAAATAGAATCCACTATATTATATAAAGCCGACATTACCATTGAAAAAATCATTGGCAAAGCCATTTTTAGCAATAAACTCCATATAGGAGCCACGCCCATTTTGTTTGTTTCTTCTTTTTCCATTATTAAAACCCTTGCAAATACAGTTGAGATTTCTTTATAGATTTCATCTCACTATCTTGCGGGGCGAAAAGTTCAACTAGTAGAAGAAGGAAAAATCCTCCGCTATTTTCATTTGAATTATAGATAAAAATTAGATAGTTTTCAATTTCTAGAAAATTTGTTCAAGATAGAAACAACGTTTATCCCTAGTTAAGACAATGGAAAAACACTAATTTTCGCATAGGAAGAAGTTAACTCTTTTACTTTAAACCCATAACCAAATTGGCTAATGCCCGCAAAAGAAGAATCCATTCCTTCGCCTTCATAAAACAAAGCATCCCTAAGATTGACCTGGTTATTGTTTTCGTTAACTATTTTATTTTCAATCGATGCACAATAAAAAGGCATCAGTTCGGTCGAAGAAGAAGACTTATCCAATAATTGTATTAAGAAAGAAGAGGAGGAATTATCGTTATAAAAATATATCCTCTTGCCTTTAGAAGAAACGCTTTCATTTAAATACCCTAGCTTGCTAACGCCATTATAAATAGCAAGCCTAGAATCCACTAAATAGGCCTTAACGCCAGGCTTAGTAAAAAGGCATAATGTTTTATTATCGTTTCTATTGGAATCGGCATAATTTAAATAGGAAGGAGTATAAAACTCTAAAAGCAAATATTGGTCGAACGGGGTCTTGTTCCAAGAAGAAGAAAGCAATATGCATTCATTATTTCCAGACCCTTGGTGGATAGTTATTTCGCATTCCCTCTCAGGATAAAAAGGCCTAGCCCAATTAAGTAGCATCTTAGAAAAAGCGTTATGGTCGCCCAAAGAACAATCCATCATATCCATTCTGCCTAAAGGAGAAATCTTATTGGGGGTAGAAGAAATGGAGTCATAATAATCTGGGAGGCCAAATAAATGTCCTACTTCATGAATATAGGTATGGGCATCCATTTTTCCTCCGCTAGGATAGCCCATATAATAAGAGCTCCAACAAATTGGGGCTGGATCATTAATAGTAAAAGCCCACATCATAGAATGTCTATCGCTACTTCCGCCATCCATCCCGGAATATGGGGCATCATAAATTAGATACATGGGTATTTTTTCTTTATAGATGGAATAAAAATAATCATAGTCTTCTTTATATGTTTGCTTATACCAATCCAAGGCGTCTTTATAAATAGAAGTCAGTGCAGCTTTTGTCTTGGCATTCCCCCTATAAGAGGAAATTTCTTCTAAAGAATAAGTGGATTTATAAAAAGAAGGGGCCACTTTGCCATTTAAAAACAATCTAGAACAAGAACTTTGATAATAATATTGGCTAACTGAGACATATTGGTTATTGCGTTCGCTCCCAAAGAAAGCTTTCTTTATCATTGTTAATTTTTCGTTTTCATTTTCGATAGTAGAAGAAAAAGAAATAGGCATAACAAGCAAAGGGACTTCTCCAGTCGAAGGCAAAACAACATTATTGCTAAAAGAAACTATAGAAGAAAAAGAAGAAGAATCGTAAATTGCATCCAAGCTATTTATAGAATTAAACTCCCCTATTTTCTTATATCCTTCATAATCAGCTGCTTCAAAAGAAGAGGTAACTAAACCGTTATTGGCAAACAATTTAAAGTCATTACTAGAACAAGAAAGAAGAAATATTGGTAAAAATAATAAAAATAAAGAAGATTTTTTCACCTCCATATTTTCTAATAAAAGAGGAAAAGAAAAAAGCAATAATGAAAAAAATTACAAAAAGCCCCACTTTTTAATGGGGCACATGAACAATTTATAACCGAAATTAACAACTTAAGGAATTATTTGTAACCACGTGTTTTCTTTGTTCCCACAGGTAGCCCTTCCATGCAATGCATGTCATATCTATGTTGGTAAAATATGAAAATTGTTTATGAATGGAATTAGGCACCTCCAGCAAATAGTAACAAGCAAAATTATATGTGAGTCCTCTTTGAACAGTGCATTGAATATTCCAATTGACTTCAGTTGAATTTGCCGAAGAAATTTGCGAGGAAATCGTTGGTTCTTCGGAAGTACTTAACGTTTGATGAGAAATAGTAACCCCCATACTTGATGAACCAGAAATAGTGGCACCACCGCCTAAATCAGCACCGACCCCTGAAGAGAAAGAATAATTATTGCTAAAACTAGATGCAATTGTAGTCGTTATGGTCGAAGATTTGGGCCAATAATCTTTGATTTTTGCCGATGAAAAATCAGTTGGAACACCAATTTTGATATTGGCTGCCCAAAAATCATAATGCCAATCATAACCATCTTCATTTTTAGTAGCGGCCGAACCAGGAGTGAAATCGACCATAGTTTCACACAAATATAGTTTAGAAGCATCGGTAAAATCCGCGCAATAAATTGACATATCGTAAACAAAGTATCCTATTGGATCCTTAACCGTAATTCTATTTGGCAAAGATTTTAAACAAATAAAAGGGCTTTTTTCTTGAGTATTTGAAGCTCTAAGGGCCGTCTTAGGCTTTTGAAAGCTATAATTGTTCTCGCTACTATTGAAAGAATTTCCATTAAAAAGGCATAAAAAAAGAGCAAACTATCAATGATAATAATTTCATATATATATTCCTTTTAAAAATTTATAAATTTTTTATTTCGATTTTTTGTTCATCGTTTAAATCTTTTTTCAAAGCATTCTTACCATTTTGCTTTTTAATCAAGTTACAATGAATTAGTAAGACAATCAAAACAATAAAGTCAAGCAAAAAACCTTCAAAAGAACGTATTATAAGAATTAGTTGCACAGCTCCTCTTGTCAAAGTAGAAATACAATGGGCGAAGGTAAAAATAATGCCATAAAGTAGTCCCACGGTTGGAAAAGCAGAAAGAATTAAAAACATATGACGAAAATTACATTTTAGATATAAGATAATCATTACTATTGCGAAAAGTATGCTTAAAATTGGGTAAATAAAAGTTGCCATAGTGTTTGGGCCAACGCTTAAAACCATATTAAACCTCCTTATTTTCTCGGAACACATCTATCAATTCTTTAGCAGACTCAACTGTAATCTTGCCCTCTAAAGCCATAGATTTGACATACGCAACATAAGGATCGTCATTTGATTCACTTAATTTAATTTTTTCAATCAAGCGATCTATTCTGCCACGTATAGTTGGATAGGTAACGTTATAATAAACAGCTAAGTCTTTTAGGGATCCCGACGCTAAAACAAAACGACGTATAAGCTCCTTATCATCTTCGTTTAGAACCTTAATCCAATTTTGTTCCATGGCAATAATATAATACTTTTTTTAATAAAGTTAAAGTCTATTTTAATAAAGTTAAAGTTTATCATTCAATCGGTAGCTATGGTTTTAAAATTCGTATTATAAGAATAAATAGACCTTGAGTGTCTTTAGAATTTTTTTAGATAATTTCTCCAACGATAAATATTTTTTACTTTTTCACTTTTAATTGTTTAAAGGTCTGAAGCAAATGTAATTTAAGAAGTAAACAATTTAATCATTAAATAAACAAATTTAATAAACAAATAAACAATTTATAAGCAAAAAACCTTAAGATGAATTGAAGTGAGACCCAAATGTTGGACTTGCTCCTAATTTCATAGTTGAGCAAAGGGCTGTTGTCTATAAGTTAATGGGGGCAGCCCTTTTGTTTTCTCCATTATTCTTTTGCTATTGTAGTATTCAATATATTTATTCATTGCTTTTTCCAATTCGTCTAGCGACTTAAATTCACATTCATGTCCATAGAACATTTCATTTTTCATGATCCCAAAGAAGTTTTCCATGGGTGAATTGTCTAGGCAATTCCCTTTTCTGGGCATTGATTGTTCGATGCCACGCTTTTTAAGCTCTTCGTGATAGAACTTCATTTGATATTGCCATCCCTGATCGCTATGGAAAATTAGTCCTTCCAGTTTTTCGTATTTAGCAAATGCCTTTCTTGACATATCGGTTGTTTGATTGAAGTTTGGTTTTCTGGATATATTAAACGCTACGATTTCACGGTTATGCATATCTAGAATTGGAGATAGATATAATTTGCCCGCCGCTATGTGAAACTTAGAAACGTCGGTTGTCCATTTTGATTACACGCTGTGGTCGAGATATCTCTTTTATAGGTTGTTTTATGCTTTTCCTCGTCGACAGCTTTATTAAGAAGAAGGTTCTTGCAAGTTCCGTTCCGGTCACCTTTATAAGATTTGTATTTTCCTCTAGGCGTGATGCCGTGGATATTGAGCAAAGACATTATTCTTTTAATCTTTTTGTGGTTGGCTTTATATCCTCTATTAGCCAATTCAAGCAATATTCTTCTATAG
>DOQE01000081.1:0-11023 GCA_003512585.1 Bacillota bacterium
GGCAGGTTGCTAACCTGTTAGATCGGTGTATGCCGGTGCTCGAGTTCGAATCTCGACGCCTCCGCCATATTAGAACAACAGAAGTGATACAATGTCACTTCTTTTTGTTTTCTCTAAAAGTGGCATAGTTATGGGCTTTTTGACTGATTGGGAGTTTTATTTTGAAACCCAAGAAACCCTAAATGACTATTTTGCTATTAGTTTTAGTGCTTTAGCTTCTTACTAGATCACGAATGGCCTACTAGAAAAACGAAAGATACAATTACAATTAATTCTCACATTTAATATGTAAATTTACGAGAAAGTTTTATTAAATGAGGAAATATTTGAAATTAACTGTTAGTATCTAAGTGTAAATAATTGATTTTCTCCCCAAAAATGATATAAATGGTGCGTAAACAGTAATGGTGGTGAGAAAAATGAAAAAATTTAATTACTCAGATTTAAAAAATAAAACATGGGATATTAAAATAATTAATTATTTGACACAAATCCATGAAGAAAAAGGTAAACAACAATTATTTCTAAAACAAAAACCTGAAGAATTAGAAAAATTAGTTATTATTGCAAAGATACAAAGTACCGAATCATCTAATGAAATTGAAGGCATTAGAACAACTAACACTAGATTAAAACAATTAGTAAATGAAAAAACAGCTCCTAAAAATAGAGCTGAAGAAGAAATTGCTGGATATAGAGATGCATTAAATATTGTGCATGAAAACTTTGATTCAATACCTATTACACCTAATTTTATTCTTCAATTACATAAAGTATTGTTATCTCATACATCGACTTCATATGGTGGAAAATATAAAAATGTTCAAAATTATATAAGTGCCACTAATGAAAAAGGTGAAGCATATACATTATTTACACCATTATCACCATTTGAAACTCCAATCGCAATGCAAGAATTATGTGATGAATATAATAGAGCCCTTGGTGAAGGTATAGTAGATCCTCTTATTCTAATCCCATTATTTATTCACGATTTTTTATGCATCCATCCATTTATTGATGGAAACGGAAGAATGTCTAGATTACTTACAACTTTACTCTTATATCACTCAGGTTATTATGTAGGTAAATATATATCCTTAGAAGCTAAAATAGCTAAGAATAAAGATTTATATTATGATGCATTATGTGATTCTCAAATTGGATGGCACGAAAACGAAGATGATGCTACTCCATTTATAAGATACATACTAAGTACGATTGTTAATGCATATAATGATTTTGAAGAAAGAATAGAATTAATATCTGATAAGAAGCCAAGCATTGAAGTGGTGAGAATGGCAGTAAATTCTAAATTGGGAAAATTTACAAAAAGAGATATATTAGAACTTGTTCCCTCAATATCATCAACAAGTATTGAAAGAAGTTTAAAAGAATTGTGCGACTTAGGCGAGATAAAAAAAGAAGGTATTGGCAAGGCAACATATTATATTAGATTAAAATAATATTAATAATTAATTGATCGGGTACAAATATTCAGCAATCACCTGAAAATTTACCTCATTTATTTTTATAGATGCTTTTGAAGTGATACCATAAAAGTAGACAGTATTAAAGCATTGATACAGCTGTAGCCTCCTGCTTGTTGGGATGTTTTTCTTTTTCAGCTGTACGCATTTTTGAACAAACTGTATGCACTTTTTAATGGGTTTACGCACTTTGCGTCACAATAGGTTATCTTACGCATATTTTTAAAGGTAGAAGTGAAGTTGTTTCACTTCTTTTTTCTTTATTTAGCAGTTGGATGAATCGAACTTTCGGTCTCGTTTAAATTTAAGGCGTTGGTTAATTTTTCAATCAAACCATCTTTTGCTAGTCTTTCTGCTTCTAATATAGTTTCTTTTATTGTCTCTTGGTTAGATTTACCATGGCATTTTAAAACTATCTTTTTTGTCCCTAATAACGGGGCACAGGCTTTTTTGGCGTAATTGAAGGGTTCTTTTACTTTTTTTAAACCTTTTAATTGGAATAAGGCTCCAATTTTTGTGAATATATTTTTAAAGATGGCTTCTTTAAATAAATCGGATACATAATAGCAAGCTTCTTCGGTTGCTTTTAAAAATACATTTCCCCAAAATCCATCGCAGACAACCGCATCGGCTTCGCCTTTTAGGACATGGTCGCCTTCAACATTACCTATAAAATTAACATTTGTTTGTTTTAAGAGGGCATATGTTTCTTTGGCCAATTCATTTCCTTTACCTTCTTCTGCGCCAACATTTAATAGTCCTATTCTTGGATTAGAAACCCCATTTAGCTTTAAATAAGTATCGGCCATGATGGCAAATTGAACCAAATAGCTACTTTTTGAATCCATGTTGGCCCCGGCATCGATTATTCTAACCAATTTGCCTGTTCTAGTTGGCAATGTTGCCACTAGGGCTGGCCTTTCAACTCCCTTTATTCTGCCTAATCTTAATACGGCTCCGGTTAAAATGGCCCCGGTAGGACCAGCCGATACTAAAGCATCAATGTCTTCCCTTTTTCTTAATTGTTCATAAGCAACGGCTAAAGTAGAATTTGGTTTTTGTTTTAAAAAAAGGGCAGGATGATCGGTATTTAAAACACTTTCTGGAGCATTGATGATTTCAACTCTATTTGGGTCGAAATTATTTCCTAGGCCTTCTTTGATTTCTTCTTCTTTTCCTAATAAAACCAAATTTAGTGTAGCGCTTGATTTCAAAGCGTTTTTAGCGCCTTCAATAGTGGCTTTTGGAGCAAAGTCTCCGCCTAAACAATCTAACATTATTTTCATATTTATGACCTTCGTTTTAATTTTGCTCTTTTTTAAGCGATAGTAAAACATAAATAAGCTTATTTATATAATAAAGAACGTATTTTTCCGTTTCTTTATTGTGGTATTATTTTTTTATGGAATTAAAAAAAGAATATTATCCCTTATTTAGCAAAAAAACCTTGTCTTATATAAAAGAAAGCGAGAACAATTCTTTATCTTTGCTTAAATCGGATAAGGCATATTGCTTTATGTGCCAAAAAGAGATGGATGCAAGAGAAATAAAGCATTATAAGTCTAGTAACGGCAAAGAAACCTCGTTATGTCCTCATTGTGGTTTGCCGACCATAATTTGTTCTTCTTCGATGCTTGATTGCTCTGCTTCCTCATTGATGCAAGTAAAAAAGGATATAACCGATCATTGTTACGTTTATGCTTCTGTTTTATTAGACACGGTGGATGCCTACGTGGATAAGAAAATAGATCAAAGCGAAGAAACGGAAGCCTTATTTTTAAAAAATTTAAGGAAGTTAAAGAAATTTTCACCTGAAAAAGCCAATTTATTATTAGGCATTTATTACCATACGGGTGGTAACTTTGGCAAAGTAAACCATCGCTTGGCTTTCAAATATTTTGCTGACCCTAGTTTATCTAGTGATGGGGTGGCTAATTATTTTATGGGATCTTATATAAATAATGGCTATGCCCCTAAACATTATCTAGGCATTGATTCGTTTGCTTGCTTTTCTAAAAGTGCAATGTCGGGAAATTATGGAGGCATATTGGAATATGCATTATGTTTTGGAATGGGGGAATATGTAATTCCTGATCCAAATTACGCGTTATGTTTATTGGGTGATGAGCTTCAAGACTTATATTATGATTTTGTAAAAGATAGGACGAATCCGGGTATTTTTTCTGATTATTGTTTTGCATTTTGTTTAATTTGTTTAAGAAATTTTAAAGATACACCCATCGAAGTTTTATTGCGTTATGTCCTTCTTAGCATGTTTGCCTTAGATTATCTTAATAAATCGGGTGAATTCGAACCAACCCCTTTATTATTGAATGATAAGCATTATTCCGGAAAACAATTGTTTTCCCTTTTTGAAGATTTGGGAGTAAAGAGCAATCCTGATTTTTCTTCTAGTAACATCGCCTTGGATTTTGATACTTTCTTCGATTCTTTTTTTAATATGCCCCCTGTAGGGAAAAGGAAATTCAAAAACATCAAATTCAATCAGGAAAAAGGCGTTTTGGAATTTGACTTATCTTGCGAATGCCCTCAGCTTTTAATCGATACGGGTTCCTTTTCCATTGGCTTTTCTTCTAGCAATTTAATTCATTTTAGCTCCGATCAAATCGAAGCATGCAATTTAAAAGAAGGCGCCGGTTTTGATGAAATAGAAATGGAAGAAAACGGAACCATGTGCTTTTATAAGTATACCGGTTCTGGCTCGATTAAAAGCGGAAGTGTGGTTTTTAAGCCTACCTTAAAAGAAATAAAAGAAAAATTGGAAAATGAAATTCGTTTTGCCTCTTCTACATCTAATAAAAAAGAATAGAAATAATTGATATGAAAAATAATAAAAAACTTTCTTGCCTAGGCATTTTAAAAAAATATTCTTTTAAAGTTATTGCTGCCCCCATTTTAAAAGGGGTTGAAGTAATTTGCGAACTTCTTGTTCCGTTTTTAGTAAGGGCCGTTATAGATAATGGCCTAACTGACGGGGGAAGTAATTTTCATGATTCTAGTTACATTATATCAATTTGCCTAATTGTCCTTGCTCTTGCCTTTGCGGGGTTTTTTGCCACGATGGTAACTCAATATATATCTTCAAAGACTTCTACTAGCTATAGCTATGATTTAAAAAGGGAGATATACAGTCATTTAAATACGCTTAGTATTTCACAAGTGGAAGAATTTGGAAAATCGAAGGCTTTGAATTTACTAACTTCCGATGCAATATCCGTTCAAAATGGCGTTTTTATGCTTATGCGTTTGCTAGTTAGGGCTCCATTTTTGGTAGTAGGCTCGATAGTGTGCTCTTTTTTAATTTCCCCTTTAGCAGGACTTATTGTTTTGATTTCTTTGCTTTTATGCGCGGGGGTTATCTTTTTGGTTATATATTTAACGCCTAAGCAATATAGCGAGCTACAAAAGCATTTGGATTGCTTAAACGGATTTGGCGATGACAATATTGTCGGTGGGAGAGTCATACGCGCCTTTAATAAAGAAGAGGAAGAAATCGACTCTTTTAAAAAGGAAACCAATAAATATAGAAAACAAGCCATCCTAATTTCAAAAATCAATGCTTTTATAAACCCATTGACCTTTGCTTTTGTTAATTTAGCCATTGTTTTAATAATCTATATAGGCGCTAAAGACGGGCTGTCTTCTTCTTTATCAATCGGTGGAATAGTTGCCATTATGTCATTTTTGACTCAATCTTTGGCGGCTCTTATTATGTTTACTAGACTAGTAACTTCTTTATCAAAGGCTTTTGCCTCAAAGAAAAGGGTCGATGATTTTTTTGCCCTAGAAAGCAATATCGTTCCTTCTACAAAAGCAATAGAAGAAATTCAAGAAGGAGAGTCCTTGCTTACTTTAAAAGATGTTTGCGTTTCTTTTGGTGGCGAGACAAATGCCTTGGATAATATAAATTTAACTATAAAAAAAGGAGAAACAATTGGACTTATTGGTGGTACGGGTTCAGGCAAATCAACTTTAATTAGTTTGCTTAATAGGTTTCGCGATCCTAGTAAAGGCGCGGTTTATTTTGGTCACGATAACGAAAAGGATTTGAACTTAGAACAATTAAGAAGCCAATTTGCCATTGTCTTCCAAAAGCCCGAATTTTTTAAAGGAACAATCGAGTCCAATTTAAAATTAGGCAATCCTAATGCGAGCAAAGAAGAAATAGAAGAAGCCTTATCTTTGTCATTATCAATGGAGTTTGTTTCTAGATATAAAGATTATTATCAGCATGAAGTAGAAGAGAATGGGACTAATTTTTCCGGTGGGCAAAAGCAAAGGCTATTAATTGCAAGGGCCTTGTTAAGCCATAGACCAATTCTAGTTTTAGATGATTCTACTTCGGCCCTTGACTATAAAAGCGATGCTCAAGTAAGAAAGAATATTTCCTCAATAAAAGGATTAACGACAATTATAGTAAGCCAAAGAGCCACCTCTATTAGAAATTGCGATTGCATCTATGTTTTAGATAAAGGAAAAATAATAGGGCAAGGCAAACATGATGACTTGCTTTCCTCTTGTTTGGTCTATAAAGAGATTTATGAAGCGCAGGTGAAGAAGAATGAAAAATCTAAATAGCATAAAAAAATATTTAAAAGGCAATTTGGGCTTGGCTTTTCTCTCTTTGCTTTTTGCAACTTTATCTGTTATATCAAAATTATCGATACCATTTATCACTGGATTGGTTATCGACCAAATGAAGAATGGCAATTTTGAAATAATGAATTATCTTTTCGTTGCCTTTGCCTTTTTGCTTTTAGGTTCTATTTTCCGTTATTTTTTCGATATCATGGTTTCTATTTTAGGTCATAACGTTGTTAAGAAGATGAGGGATGACGTCTTTACTAAATTCAACAAGGTCCCCGTTTCTTATTTGGATACCCATACTCATGGAGACTTGTTACTTAGGCTAATTGGGGATATTGAAAACGTTCAAACGGGCTTAATAAATGGGGCAGGGGCCTTATATGAAGGCGTAGTTCAAATTTTAGTTACCTTGGTTTTTATGTTCTATTTAAATTATGCCTTGGCTTTGACTGTTGTTTTCTTAACCCCTATTTCATTGCTTGTTTCTAAATTCATTTCTTCTAGGAATGCTAAATATTTTAGAGATCAAAATGCCAAACTCGGTGAGCTTTCTTCTTTTGGATTGGAAACAATTTCTAATTTAGAAACCGTCCAAGCTTATCAATTAGAGTCATCTAGGGAAGAGGAATTCGATAAAAAGAATAATGAAGTAAAAAGTAAGAATTTTAAGGCTGCTTTTGCCGCTAGCTGGATCAATCCAGCCACAAGGGTAGTCAATAATTCCATCTATGCCATCTTGATTCTATTTGGTTCCTTTATTTTGATTAAAGACTTACCTTTGGGAGTTCCATTTAGTGTCGGGGCTCTTTCTTCATTCTTGACATATTCTTTGCAATATATGACCCCGTTTAATGAAATAAGCGATGCGTCTAGCGATATTTTATATGCCTTGGCTTCTTTAAAAAGAGTAAATGAAGTGCTTTTTGAAAAAGAAGATATAGATGAAGGAAAAGAAATAATAGGAGATAAAGTAAAGACATTGCAGGCAAAGCATATTAACTTTTCTTATGATGGCAAAAGACAAATCATTTCCGATTTCAATTTGGATATATATGCCGGACATAAGATTGCTTTCGTTGGCCCAACTGGGTGTGGCAAGACAACCATTATAAATCTTCTAATGCGTTTTTATGACCCCCAGAATGGTGGCTTCTATATAAATGGAAAGCCATCTACTAGATATAGCAAGCATGATTTACGCTCTCATATTGGCATGGTTTTGCAAGACACTTGGCTAAGCCATGGAACGATTAGGGATAATATTGCCTTTGGAAAAAAAGATGCCACATTAGAAGAAGTTGTAGAAGCTGCCAAGAAAGCCCATGCAGATGAATTCATTAGAAGACTTCCAAATGGGTATGATACTTACATTTCCAATTCTTCAAATTTATCTAGCGGCGAAAAACAATTGCTATGTGTTGCTAGAATAATGTTATTAGAACCAGAAATCGTTCTTTTAGATGAAGCTACCTCAAATATTGATCTACGTACCGAACTTGCTCTTTCTTCTTCTTTTGATTCGTTAATGAAAGGAAAAACTTCTTTGGTTGTAGCCCATAGGCTCTCAACTATTCAAAATGCTGATTTAATAGTTGTTTTAAAAGATGGGATAATGATTGAAAATGGCAACTTCGATGAACTCATGAACAAAAAAGGTTTCTTCTATAATCTATATTTATCTCAGCTTAGCTAAAATATAGGATCGCTGCAAATCCCTTCTTTTTTATAAGGCAAATAATATAAAACTGCACTTTTTTCGCTTATTTCAAATCCTAACGTTTCCATTGGGCCGATAAAGTTATTTTCCGTCAAAAAATTTATATAAGGATTATTAAACCTATTAAAGCAAGTTAAGAATAGGTATCCTTTATATTTTGCCTTTAATGCCTTTAATAACATTTTGCCTAATCCTTTATTTTGCTTATTTGGATCTACTGCGAAATAGCTAATAATCAACGTTTCTTCTCCATTCCAAGGAAGAGAATAAAGCAAGTCAAATTCTTTTTGGCTAGATTTGGAAAATGAAAAATATGAATCTATTATCGATTTAGAAATTATGGCTAGTCCTAATAAGTTTCTGCCTTTTTTCAAAACATAGACATTTTGATTTTCTATTTCTTTTTCTATAGAGTTAATTAAAGGCATATTAGGCAAATTAAATGAAGACATGTAGTCATTTTCTTGCAAAATAAATGATTTGATTAATGCAGTATCTTCAATTTTCCCTTTTCTAATTAAATAATCCATACCAATTTAGGTTACTAGATTTAAATAAAATAGTAAAATTAATCATATGGGGAATTTAGACAAGCTAATATTTAAGGAAAATTCAATTGAAGAGATGCTGATGCCTTTTTCTTCTAGCCCTTATTTCACTTCCCTTATTTTAAAATTAGCCAACATCAGGAAGCTATCTTTTGCCTCTACTAACTTTTTCCCTCCTTCTATAGAAAAAGAATATTTAAAGAAAGGCTTTTTCACTTTTTCTTTCTCTTCATATAAAGTAATTTCTTGCGTTTTTAACAATGAATTAATACCGCTTCGTGCTTTATTGCAAAATAAAAGCTTGGTTAATGAATATTTGGAAGTCGATGTTATTAATAGGTGCCTTCTTTCCTTTTCTAAGGAAGGCGCGTTGATAGAAATGAATGGAATAATATGTAAACCAATAGAACTTATCCATAACGAAGAAAAGCAAGAAAATGAAGAAACCCCTAATATTGTTCCTGAAAAAGAAAGTTTTACCCCTTCTAGGAAGAATGTTATTAGAAATTTGGATAATGATGAAGATGAATTTAACGATTTTATAGAAGAGGAAGACGAAGATGAAGAAGAGGAAGACTATGTAAATGTGCCTTTAGTCACGCCTTCGTTTTCTCCAAATTCCAAAAACAAAATAGCCAATTTAAACGTTAATCCGAATTTTAGGAAAAAAGAAATAAGAAAGCCCAAGGAAATTACTTCATTACCTGTCGCTTCTTTTTCTTCTAATAAAAAAGAAAAGCCCAAAAACATTAATGAGATAAAATCTTTAAATGTTGAAAAATATATTTATAAAAAGAGGGAATTTGATTTCAATTCCAGGATTTTTATTTTTAGTAACGATAACGAAGCCTTATTGCCTTACCATGACGAATTTTATAAAAAATTAAAATCTATCAATAGAATCAATTGGACAAAAAGAACTAGATATTGCCCAGGCAAGCCTTTGAATGGGTCGATAGCGTATTCTTTAGCCTCGAAATTCGACGTTAATAATTTCAATTTATTATGCGCTAGTGTTGATGCTTATTCTCGCCCCTTTTCATATTTATTAAGTTATAAAAAAGAACCTAATTTATGTTTTATTTGTTCTGCGGATAAAGAAGCTTCTATTGTGGGCTTTTCTTCAATTGGGGTTAGTTTAGTAGACCCATACCTTGATTTTGCTTCCTTATTAAAAATTACTTCTAGCGAAAACAAAAAGAAAAAAATCGAGGAAGAAGAAAAAGTTGAGGAAGAAAAAATAGAGAAGCCTATTTTAAAAGAAGAAGAAATTACAAATGACAAGGTTGCTTATAGAAGAGTTTTTATCCTTGGCAAGACTTTAAGAAAATTTCAAAAGCTTTTTCAAAAAAGCCCTTATGCTAAATTTGATTTCGATCAGACAATCGAAAAGCTGCTTTCTTATAATGATGAGGAGCTTAATGCTTATTTAAGAAGTAGGGATAATAAAAAAATTAATTCATTTTCCAATGAAACCGTATTGAAATTTCAATTTGGTAACAATGAAGAATACCAAGCTAGCCGTTTATTTTATTGCCATGGCTATGATTGCAAAAGAAGACTTGATTATAGAGATATCATCATTATTGGATTTTCCTTTCAAGGCGAACATGATAATCAGCTTGACGTAGCCCTTAATGGCATTAAAGCCTTAAATAATGATAAAGAATTGCATCAGCTCTTTTTAAGAAACGGATCTAATTCAAAAGAAGATATCCCATATTTATCCAATGTCCAATTTAGCCAATTAAAGCAAGCCAATAAAAATTTGCCAAGTGTTTTAACTGGCTCGGCAGGAACTGGAAAAACTTTGATGTCTGTTGCTCAATATATTGACTTACTCGATAAAAATGAGTCGATTTTATATTTGACTTATGAACCAGGCTTGCTTCAATCTGTTGATAAAATGCTTTCTAGTTATAAGATAAAAACGCCTTCTACTTATACTTATTTAAACCTAGCGAGCTATATTTTAGGTGAAGAAATAGCCTCTAGATATAAGGGGTTTGATTATTTTAGGACTTATTTTTTATCTTTTGTTGATTCTAGCAAATCCTTAAAGAAAGATTTTTCTATTTTTAAAGATGAAAAAGAAGATGTTTGCTTGGCCTGTTATTGCTTCTTTAATGGGATTATGGAAGGCTCTAGGGTTTTATCTTCTTCTACTAATTCTATTTTAGGTGAAGATGAATTCTTGCGCTTAACTAAAAAGGAAGAGGCATTTGGACTTGATATACGTAAAGACTTTTATTTAATTGGCAAGTCGTACCATAACCATCTTTTGGCAAACTCGTTTTATTCGAATGGCCTTTTGGCTAAAGCTATATTGGCAAAGAAGGATAAGCCTCTTTTTGATAATTTAATAATTGATGAATATCAAGATTTAACCGAATTGATGTTTATTTCCGTTTTATCCTTATTAAAAAGGAATCATCCGTTGTCTTTGTATATGTTTGGAGACGATAATCAAACAATTCAACCAACTTTGTTTAGCTTTGCTTCTTGCGAATCCATTTTAAAAGAACAAATATCCCATTCTTTGAAATTAAATAAAATATTTTTGCCTTCTTCCTATCGGAGCGGTCCTATTTTAATTGATTATATTAATTCTTTTAATATCAAGAAAAAGGAATGCATAGGCAAGCAAAAAGAAGAAATAG
>DOQE01000081.1:11033-12931 GCA_003512585.1 Bacillota bacterium
ACTGAATCATCTTTAAGGGATGACGAGAATGATTTATTTGTCAGCTATATAGATAAGGAAGAAACTTTACTAGATTTAATAAAGAGGTCTTTGACTTCTACTTCTTTATCTTATATTTTCCCTTCTTTATTTGAGAAAGAGTACTTTATCACTACCTATAGCAAACTTGGGATAGATAGAGAAATATTATCAAATATGGCTTTTGTAATAGAAGAGGCAAAAGGGATGGAGTGGGATAGCGTCGTCTTAATTCGTTTCTTCTCTTCATCAAAGAACAGTTTTAATTCCATGTTGTTAAATAAAAAAGGAAAGCATTCTTCCTTCCATAGAATGCTTTTTAATAGGTTTTATGTAGCCTTGACTAGGGCAAAAAATAAAATAGTAATTTATGAAAACGATATTACGTCTTCAATAAAGGATTGTTTTCTTTCCATTCCAAAACATATTTCTTCTTCCTTGGAATTAGATGAACTTTTCCTTGATTCACCTTGCTATTCATGGGTTAGCTATGCTAAATCCTTATTTTATAATGGTCAATATAAACAGGCCTATCTATCTTTGCTTAGGGCAAAAGAAAAAGCCAATACAAGCGATCTAATAATTGCAAAAAAGTATTCAAATTATGAGGAGGAGTTCAATAAAAACAATTTCTCTAATTCTAGTGAATATATTGATTTGTTTATTTCTAGGAATGACTTTGGAAATTTAAAAGATTGTTATAAAAGAAGTGGGAATAGAAAAAAACTAAATCTTTTGCTAAAAGTCTTCGATAACGATAGTTCGACTCTAGAACTAGTTGAACTATATAAAAAATCAGTAGAACTTTGTTCTTATCAAGAGAAGGTATTTTATTTCGATAAGATTTCTTCCCTTCTTCTAAATAAAATTAAAAAGGAGATTAATTAAACAATGGAAAATACAGATGATAAGTTAGTAAGAACTTTGACAAACCTTGAAGAGATTTCTTCTTGTTTGGAAAGGGTAGAGGAAATAGAAGACTCTTTTGAAGATAAGATCTCCTCCCTTTCAGAAAGAATCGAGTCTTCTTTTAAAAACGTCAAAGCCATTTCTTCCCTTATTGATAAATTGAATGGTTCTTTATCTAGATTAGAAGAATCCATAAAACGAATGGAAGAAATAAAGCAAAAGATGGATTCCTTAAATGAGGAAATCGAAAAATGCGATTTAAAGGCAATTGTAGATAGCTGCAACAAAGCTGCTTCTTCTTCTAATGCCCTTATTGAAAAAATTAATTTATTAAGTGAAAAAAGCAAAAAGAAAAAGAAGGATAGAAAGTGAAACGCGATCCATCTTTAAATCATAAAATAATGGCCTCCATCAAAGGAAAGGATACTAAAATAGAATTAGCATTAAGAAAAGAATTAACTAAATTAGGGATACGTTATAGAAAAAATTATAAAGGGTTAATTGGCAAACCGGATATTTATATACCTTCTTCTAATTTGGCTATTTTTGCCGATTCTGAGTTTTGGCATGGATATAATTTTATAGAAGCTAAAAAAAGCATAAAAACCAATGCATCTTTTTGGATAAAGAAAATAGAACGAAATATAGCTAGGGATAAGGAAGTAAACAAGGCTTTAGAAAAAATGGGTGTAACTACATTACGTTTTTATGGCTTTGAAATAGAAAAAAATTTAAATGGGGTTATGGAAAAAATAATCTCTACCCATCAAGAAAGATTAAAAATTTGTTCTAGGAAAAAGAATATAAAAACAAAAACAACATTAGGCTATGCTTTATTTGGCGATTCCATTTTGTTTTTACGTAGGAATAAAAAGAAAAACGATCCTAATGAAGGGAAATGCGTAGGAATAGGGGGACATTTTGAAAGAAATGAAAACCGTTATTCTTGTATGCGCAGGGAGTTTGAAGAA
>DOQE01000145.1:0-2266 GCA_003512585.1 Bacillota bacterium
TAGCTCAATTGGCAGAGCAACGCACTTGTAATGCGTAGGTTGCTGGTTCAATTCCGGCTTGCGGCACCAATTAAGAAAGTTTGGCTCTGATTTTCAGGGCTTTTTTGTTTTCAATTAAAATTAGTAAAATTATTTTATTGGTTAAAAAAAGCACTTTCCTGAGTAGGCTAGATATTAAAACTTTTTTATGTAAAATCTATTATCAAATCAATATTTTAATCTAAACTACACAAGGAGAATGTATGGCAAAATTAGTTAACACCGAGATAGTAAAAGATATCCCATGGGAAGATAAACCCGAAGGCTATTTTTTACCTGTTTGGCGTTATTCGAAAAACCCAGTAATAAAAAGAAATGTCAATCGTGTCGTCGATAGGGCTTTCAACAGTGCTTTCGTTAGGGTCGGTGACGAATATATCGGGGTTTTCCGTGGGGAAATGTATAACATGGTCCCCGCTTTATTTGTAGGACGCAGCAAAGATGGATTGCATTTTGAACTAGAAGAAGAAAGAATTCATTTCGTTGACGAGCAAGGCAATAAAATTCCTGATACTTATTGGTCCTATGACCCACGCGTAGTTAAAATCGAAGACGCCTATTACATTATTTGGGCAGATTTATGGGCGGATGTTACGATCGGGCTAGCCAAAACCTATAATTTTAAGACTTTTGTCAAACTCCCATATGGCTTTTTGCCTAATGTAAGAAACGGTTCTTTGTTCCCGCGTAAAATTAATGGCAAGTTTTATATGCTTTCCCGTCCTAGCGACAATTCCCATACGGCATTTGGAAATATATTCATTTCTGAATCTAGCGACTTAAAAACTTGGGGCAACCATAAATTACTATTAAGACCAAATTTCTCATGGTGGAATGGATTGAAAATCGGTCCAGGGCCTGCTCCAATTGAAACCGATGAAGGTTGGCTTGTCTTAATTCATGGAGTCATTAAAAATTGTAACAATTTAGTTTATTCTTCAGGTGCGATGATTTTAGATAAGGACGATCCCACAAAAGTCCTTCACGTCTGCGACAATTGGATTTTGACCCCTCAAGAAGAATACGAAGTCAATGGGTTTACTCCAAATGTTGTTTTCCCAACTTGCATCATTCCAGGGGAAAACGGCAAGCTTGCCATTTATTATGGATCGGCCGATACCTTTACTTCCTTAGCCTTTTCAACAGTTGATATCCTTGTCGATTATATTAAAAAGCACCCAGCCAAAATCGATTAAGTTTATATAAGCATTGGCCCCTTGCCTTAATTTGCAAGGGGTTTTTACTTATAATAATGCGGATTTTATCTATATGGATTTTTCTTAATGAATCATTTTAAAAATGTAATATACTTTTCTTTAGGATGCCAGAAATTGTTTTAAAAGATTTAAACGCTACATATATAAACAAAAAGACAAAAGAGGAGACTCTTGCCCTTTCAAAAGTGTCTATTTCGTTTCCTTCTAATTCGATTAATGTAGTTATTGGACCCTCCGGATCAGGAAAGACTACTTTATTAAAATGTGTCGCTGGATTATTGGATTATGAAGGGTTGGTTTCTTTTGATGGGGTAGACGCAAGAAACATAGATATCAGCAACAGGAATATAGCCTACGTTAACCAACAATATGCCTTATATCCCCATATGACCGTATTTGATAATATGGCTTTTCCTCTTAAAGCAGTCGGGGCTAATAAAGAAGAAATAATTGCTAGCATTAAAGAAATTAGTACCATTTTTGGTCTTCGTTACCTATGGNNTAGTAAAAGGGATATAGCTACGGCAAACAAGGTTATGAAAGAATTGGATTTGTTTGATATAAAAAATAAGTGCTTTAGAGATTTATCTGGTGGTCAGCAACAAAGGGTAGCTTTGGCTAGAGCCATAGTAAAACATCCTCTTATTTATTTATTCGATGAACCTCTTTCTAACGTTTCTAGCAATGAAAGGATAAAGGAAAGGGAGTTTATTAAAGACATTATCAAGAAATATTGTTCAACATCTATTTATGTTACCCATTCCATAAATGAAGCCTTTGCCTTAAGCGATTGTATCTATGTCCTTAACGAAGGAAAAATAATTGAAGTGGGGCCAAAAGA
Source organism: Bacillota bacterium (assembly GCA_003512585.1). Classification (GTDB taxonomy): domain Bacteria; phylum Bacillota_I; class Bacilli_A; order RFN20; family CAG-826; genus Alloenteromonas. Next base: position 2,098 of record DOQE01000145.1, read on the forward strand.
AAAAATAAGGTTATCGACTAACCCAATAGTTAGAGGAATACTAAATGCCGGTTACGATTCTATATGACCAAAAGAAAAGAAAGAAAATAAGGGATGTCTTGCTTTATTCTTCTTTATCATCTATTTTTCTTGGTTTAATAGGAATATCTATTTTTATTTCCCTTTGCTT
>DOQE01000145.1:2321-6608 GCA_003512585.1 Bacillota bacterium
TAATTTCCTCCTTTTTTATTATTTATTTAATTACTCAATTCTTTTTGCCTAATTTATCTAGAAATAGGTTATTAAAACAAATGGATGGGGCAAAAGAAATTGAATATGATGGGGTCATAATATCTAGTTATAAAAAAAGGACGATGATTAAATATTTAGATTCCACTTTAATCGAATTAAGGTGCAACGATGGGTTAAGGGCGTTTTATTTTGATAATAGTTTTCTTATTCCATTTAAAGAAAATGAACACGTATGCCTTTTGATTAAGTCAAATTTTGTCTACGGATATAAAAAGAGTAACCAAAATGAAGAAAATTAAAGCAAACGTAATTAAGTTTTGGTATCTTTACCTAATTTGTTTAATTATATTTCCTCTTCTTTCTTCTTATGCAGTTGAGTTAATTAATAAGCCAAGAAACGAAGAAACCATTTCTATTTTTATAGGTTCTTGTTCTTCATCCAGTAAAGAACTAGTTGATAAATTAAGCCAAAAAAAGCCTTCTTATTTAAGGGAAATAAACGTGAGGAATTATGTTTATTATGGAGAAGACTTTTCTTATTTTTATAGTTCATTTGGCAAAAGCGAAGCGGATTTGATAATTCTCCCAGAAAGTAAAATCAACAATGAAACGTGTGCTTATTATTATGCAAAGCTAGATCCTGCTTTATTTCCAAATGAATCGTTTTATTTTATTAACGAGAATAAAGAATGTTATGGTTTGCTGCTTCATAAAAAAGAAGAAGAGAATTCTTCTTTAATTAGTTATAAAGATGATACACACGATGAGAATTATTATGCTTTCTTTAATAGAAATTCCTTGCATATTGGAGCACTAAACGATTCAAATTGGGATACGGCTTTATCTTTTTATAATATTATAAAGAAAGGTTAAAATGAAAAGGGCAATTAGAAGTAAAGAATTTGATAAGAATGATTTGCCTTCCACTAGAAAGGAGCAATTCTTTGACTTGTTTAGGCATCGCTTCTTTTTCTTGCTGGGTTTAGGCGTCTTATTCCTTTTATTCTTTATCCCTTTCTTTGCTTCTATTGTTTATAAGGATTTGGCCATATTAAGCATTAATCAATCGGAAATGGATGCAAACGATAAAGCGGCTTCTTTGTTATTTATTAGTCTTCTTTTTTCTTTTTTAGCTATGCTAGGCTTGCTAATTTTTTCTATAGGCTTATCCGGAGTAATGAAATTATTAAAGCAATTGATATATGATGAACCTATATTTTTTAAGGATGATTTTTTAACTGGTATAAAGGAAAATTATAAATCTTTTTTGCTTCTTTCTTTCTTTGCCGGTTTACTAAATCTAATCTCTAATGTGATTGGGATACTTTTTGATAATGTTTTGTTGCTTAAAATTATTTTCCCGGCTTTAAATTTTGTTTTGTTTTACCCAGTTATATTTGTTGCCTTTTTCTTGGCTTCTACTTATTCAAATAGGTTACTAGTTACATTAAGAAGCTCTTTATTGATTTATATAAAGCATTTTCCAAGTGTCTTTCTTTGCTTTGCTTTAGTTTATGGGGTTAGCTTTTATCAATATATTGATATCATGTTATTAAAATATTTGCTTATTGTTTTTACTCTTCTTCTTTATTTTCCTATTTTGCTTCTTTCTTCTTATTTAAATCAAATTAGGATATACGATTACTTAATCAATAAAGATCAATTTCCTTCTTATTATTTAAAGGGTCTTTCCTCTTTTTATCAAAATGAAGAGAAATTTAAATAAGCATTATTCCTTCTTTTTGAAATTAAGTTTATTTAGAATCGACATAAACCATTTTTCTATTTTCTCTGAATACCTATAGGAAAGAATAAAGGCGATTATTGCCATTATTCCTAGTAGAATTAGGATTGGTATACCCCAACCTGAATAGGGGATAAATTCTCCTGACATAAAAAGTATAGTAGCTAAAATAGAAGTAGCCCTAGTAATTATTTGCATTAGCAAAAAAGAAGAAAACCTCATTGTTAGAATTCCACAGACCGAGCAAAGCAAATCATCAGGAAAAAAAGGCAATAAAAACATAAAGAACAAGACAACGTTTTGCTTAGTTTTTATTTTCTTTAATAAGGCATCGACTTTGCTTTCGTCTCCAGCTAACCAATTGACAAAGGGTTTGCCTAAAAGCCTGCCTAGATAAAAGGCTAGAATTGATCCTAGCATCATTCCTATATAGCAATATAAAAAGCAAAGCCACTTGCCAAATAAGAATGTTCCTCCAATAATTACAACCGCCCCAGGAATAGGGATAAAACTAACTTGCAAGAACGCGGCTAAAATAAATAAAATCGGACCAATCGAGCCAAAAGAAGCAATATAGGCTTGAAATTCTTCCTTGCTTTCAAATCTATCTAGCCCTAAATATTTATAAAGGTAATATAGTCCAATAAGTAAAAACCCAATAAGCAAAAAAGAAAACAATGTTTTTATTAAGGTCTTTTCATTTTTCATCAGGAAGTTTTATCTCTTTTATATCATCTTTAACAAAAATATTAAGATCATGTTCGTTTGGATTATCTTCTTTAGTTACTTTATCTAAGGGCATTTTATAATATAAAGCCGTGGCTTCATCTAACAAATTGAAAGAAGAATCGTATAGTTTCGCGCTTCCTTCAAATATCATATTCGTGGATTTGCTTATTTTTCCTATAGCTATCAATGGCTCGTTATATGGACAAGGTTTATGATATTTGACTTCTAATTTTAAAGTAACTCCATAGACATTTGGCTCTTTTACCCAGATACTCCTACCGATAGTTTCATCTAATATGGCCGCGATCATGCCTCCATGGGTTCTATTTGGATAAGATTGGTGCTTGCTTTTAAAGGAGAATAAAGCAACGCATGAATCATCTTCCATATTATAAAAGGACGCATGCAAGCCATAATCATTTTCTATGCCACATACTAGGCAATCCTTACTATTTGTTTGCTTGCTTCTTACTTTCATCTAATCACCCTCCTAATATTAATTTAACTTTAAGAAATTGGTATACTATTTTAGCAAATATGAAAGAACCTTTAGCATTCAGGATGCGTCCTAAAACCTTAGAAGAAGTAGTCGGGCAACTAGATTTAGTAGGACCTTCTTCTTTTTTATATAAGTCAAAGCAAAAGCAAATCCCTTTCTCTTTTATTTTGTTTGGCCCACCGGGAACTGGTAAAACCACAATCGCAGAAGCTTATTCGCGTTCGATGGGAATTCATTTTATTTCCTTAAACGCGGTTACTTGCTCTAAAAAGGATTTAGAACTCGCTAGAGAAGAAGCTAAGCTTTATCACCCTTGTATCTTAATAGTCGATGAAATTCATAGGTTAGATAAAACAAAGCAAGACTATTTATTGCCTTATGTAGAAAATGGAACTTTTTATCTAATCGGGGCGACTACTGCAAATCCATATATAGCCTTAAGTAGGGCCATAAGGAGTAGGTGTCGTATATTAGAAGTAAAGCCCTTATCCAATGAAGATATTGTCATTGGCTTATCTAGGGCCATAGAGAGCCAAGTTGGGCTTAACAAAGAAGTCAGTTTTGCAAAGGATTCCTTGGAATATATTGCCTTGTTAAGTGGTGGAGACATGCGTTTTGCCCTTAATTTATTAGACATAGCAGCCGTTTCATTCGGCAATAAAGACCATTTAATAAGCGAAGAGGAAGTCTCTAGTATCGAAAGCGTGCCCAATATTGCTAGCGATAAAGATGAAGAAGAACATTACGACACCGTCTCGGCTTTGCAAAAATCAATCCGGGGGTCTGATGTTAATGCCGCCTTATATTATTTGGCTAAGCTATGTATTTCTTCTGATTTGGATTCTATAAAAAGAAGGTTATTGGTTACGGCTTATGAAGATATCGGGCTAGCCAATCCTAATGCCGTCTTAAGATGCCAAATGGCCATAAAGGCAGCAGAGGATGTTGGCTTTCCTGAAGCCGTGATTCCTTTAGGCGATGCAGTAGTCGATCTTTGCTTAAGCCCCCATTCAAAAGCTGGCTGCTTGTCTATAGAAAAAGCTATGGATTTTGCATCCAAAGTCCCTTTGGAAGTCCAAGACTATTTAAAACTTACTCCTATAAATATAAAAGAAGAAGACAAATATCCATATGATAGGCCCGATATTTGGGAGAAAATCCAATATTTGCCTAATTCGATAAAAGACATGAAATTCTATGAACCTTCCTTTAATTCGGCCTATGAAAAGGCTTTAAATGCCAATTATGAAAGGATGTTAAAGCAAGGAAGAAGTGCGGATTTGGCCAAATTGAA
>DOQE01000024.1:0-2611 GCA_003512585.1 Bacillota bacterium
CCCCTTCTCCAGCCAGCATAGAAGCAATACGCCCAATTTCAGTTTCCATTCCTGTTCCAATGACTATGCCTTCTCCACGGCCATAGACAATTGGAGTAGACATGAAAACTTCATTAACTCTATCTCCTACACCGACATTCACGCTTAAAACAATCGAGGCATCTTTTTCAATTGGCAATGATTCGCCAGTTAAGGAAGATTCGTCTACTTTCAAAGAAAACGATTTGATTAACCTTAAATCGGCAGGTACTGTTCTACCTTCTTCTAGAATAACAATATCCCCTACTACTACATCTTCGGCTGGAATCTCTAATATTTTTCCGCCTCTTTTTACCGTAGCTGTTGGGGCGGACATCTTTTTTAAAGCCTCCAAGGCTTTTGAGGCCTTCATTTCTTGAATTGTTCCGATAGTGGCATTTAGCAAAACAACGCCAAAAATAATAAAGACATCTGCTAGGGCTTCAGGTCCTTCTTGTCCTTTTTGCATCGATATGATGCCTAGAATTAAAGAAATAATGGCGGCCAAGGCAAGAATTAAAGTCATTGGATCTTTGATGTTGCCAAAAAATATCTTCCACCAAGGATCACTTTCTTTTTCTTCTAATTTGTTTTTACCGTTTTTTGCTAACCTAGAAGAAGCTTCTTCCTCGCTTAAACCAGCTTCTTCATTCGAAAGCAAAATCTCACTTACTTCCCTAAAGTTTTTGTCTTCGTACATAAATATGTATCCTTTCTCTCCTAAAAAGGTTCTAAGGTCTTGCGAGGCTTATTAAGCCACCCTAATCCGGTCAAAGACGGGATGTCGGAGATAGGGTTTAACGCTACTCCCCTTACGTCTAATTAGTATAGCAACTTGATAGGAAACAATAAAGAAGGGCTTATCAAATTCTTCTGAGCCTTTCTAAAGTAAAACAAATGGCAACGCTCATTAAAACCTCCGAAATAGGAGTCATAAATAATAAAAAAACGGAAAAAGGGTTAATTTCAAGTCCAAGCAAAAGCAAAGACATATAAAAAGCTAGGCCAATAAACAAAGAGATACTATATAAAATCCCAAGTAAACGTACTTTCTTAAAATTATCGATAAGGCCTCTGCTATATTTAGCAATATTCAAATAAAGAAGAACACCAATAATAGCCTGGGCAAGCAAGAACAAAAATAAGAAAATAGAAAGACAGATGACCGTTAGATCTCCGGAAACAAAAGAAGAAAAAAGACCAGGCGAATCGATTAACAAAGTATAAATCTGATCAAAAACCATAAAGAAAATAAACATCAATATACCTTGATAGGCAAAGTTATCATTTCTTATATTGGCAATTAAAATAATCAAATAAGTAACGGCATACAATAAATAATTCCAAATGCCGGATATATCAATATTTGGCGCGGTAAGGACAATATCATATATTGCAAAGGCAAAAAATAAAATGTTAGCAAGGGCAGAAAAAGAAACTGCCAATATTTTGTTTTTGTGATTCTTGAAATAAATTCTATAGTTCATAAGATGATAATACCTGTTTTTTATTTTATAAAAAGGGGATAATTGCAAAATGGCTAAAATATTATTCTTGCTTAAACCGAATGCCTTAATTTCATCAATATTCCAAGAGGAAGGTTTTCGTTACGAAGAATATCAAAATATTGAAGGCGTGTATTATTTATTAATTGAAAAAGAAGGCATTGCATTAGCTTCGGGTATCTTAAGCAAAATAGATCCTGAATTGTATCAAATTAATTATTTAGCCGTAAATAAAATCGCTAGGAAATTAAAAATTGGGACGTACGCGGTTAAAGCGATGTGCACCAAAGTAAAAATATTAGGCGGAAGAAATGTAATTGTAACTTCTCCTTCTAGTTTAATACCTTTCTTTAAAAACCTTGATTTCAAAATAATAGATAATATAGAAAATAATTCTTTCCTTATGAAAAAAAGGTTAAAATTCGCAAAATATAGCAAAAACAATAATCAATATTAACAAGCAAGACTTTATCTTAAGATAAAAAAGAGTATACTAGCGCCTTTGTAGGAGAGTCTAAAGAAATGGTTACATTGATAAGTGAAGAATTTACTAATCAACCCTATATGGTTTTATTGCCTCTAGCCTTGATTTTAGGAATTGGGAAAGCATTTTCTTTGTTAATGGGAAAGTTAAAAATACCCGAAGTTGTAGGTTATTTATTAGGTGGATTGGCTGTTGGCTTATTTTATTTTATCCCCGCCGATCATCAATTTATCTTAACTCCATATAGTGGCAACGCCATTAATTCAATTGCTAAAATAGGTGTTGTATTAATTTTATTTGAAGCTGGGATAGAAACAGACTTGCTATCAATAAAAAAGCAAGGTAAATCAAGTTTGATTATCACTTCTTTAGGCGTTATATTCCCGCTTGTCTTGGGGTTTGTTGGAGCGCTTTGCTTTAGAGTAGGCGCTAAAATGGATGAGTCATTCTATGGAGCGATGGTACAATCGCATCAAAATCCAATTTATTCTGATATTTATTATGGTGTTATTTTAACCGCCACTAGCGTTTCCATAACGGTAGCAACATTAAAAGAATTAGGGAAATTAGACGGACCCATGGGTACTTCATTAGTATCGGCCGC
>DOQE01000024.1:2618-2817 GCA_003512585.1 Bacillota bacterium
CACCGCCATAATCGATGATGTAATAGGTATTATTTTACTCTCTATCATTATTTCAATTTCAGGTGGTTCAGAAGCTGGCGCACCTTGGGTTATTCCTACAGGAGAAGGTGGTCTAGGTGTCTTTTTCTTGATTTTAATAATGCTTGCTTTCTTTGCTTTATCTATAGGCGCAGGCATATTAATCCATAAATTATTTAAT
>DOQE01000029.1:0-14248 GCA_003512585.1 Bacillota bacterium
TGCTTTTTCTGGAATACTATTTCGTAAGCAAACATCGGCGGCTGTCCTTTCAAGACCTTTAAATGACATTTTAAATTGAATTGAATCTCGAAGGTTGACCCTTATATAAGAAATGATTTGCTTTTTTCAATTCAGATGAAAAAGGCATTGATGTTTTCTAAGTGTTTTGGAATGCAAGGTGCTTCCTTATGTCTGGGAGTGGTACTGAGATTGGCGTTTTGGTTGTCGGATGCTTCTTTTTTTATTTTAAATTTCCATTTTTATGTTTCTTCCTTTATAATCTTTTCCTTGAAATGGAGGCTCCTTATGAGTAATGAAGTAAATGCCACGGAAAGGAAGACATCTTTCCGGGGATTGCTGTCCGGCTTGAAGTCATTCTTGATGAAGACGACAAACGGCATGGCAATCGGACTTTTCGGGACTTTGATCATCGGGACGGTGATTTCGCAGCTGGCAAAGATTCCCGGATTTGATTCAATCGATGTGATTGCCGGCGCCATCAAGGGATTGATGGGTGCCGGAATCGGACTTGGGGTTGCACTTAGCCTGAAGGTAAACGGCATCACGCTTGTAGCCATGATGGCAAGCGGTGCGCTTGGCAATTATGCCTTTTCGTTCTTCGACATGAAGCTTGGGACGATCTCCGATCCTCTTTCCTGCTATATTTCCTGTCTTCTCTGCTATTTCGGAATCAAATGCGTCATGAGAAAGAAGACTCCGGTTGATTTGATTCTGATTCCGCTCGTTGGTCTGTTGTTCAGTATTGCCTATTGCTATCTTCTCAGTTATTTTGTCCACTATGTGACTTTGGGAATCGGTTCTCTGATCAAACTGAGTTTCGATTATGTTCCTCTGCTCATGTGTATTGTTGTTTCGGTATTGGTCGGTATGGCTTTGACTGCTCCGATTTCTTCTGTTGCTATTTGCGTGGCCATAAATATTGGGGGTATGTCTCCTTTGGCTTCAGCTGCCGCATTGATTGGCTGTTCTACCCAAATGGTTGGCTTTGCCTTGCAAACTAAAAAAGACAATTCGATTTGGACTAGTTTAGCCGTTGGGTTAGGCACTAGCATGCTTCAATTTAAAAACATAGTGAGGAAGCCTATTGTTTGGCTACCTACTATTATTGCTTCTGCTATTTTAGGCCCTTTTGCATTGCTATTTCCTTTATCTTCTTTAAGTGGCGATTTTGCAACTAGCTTAAGTGTTGGTGCGGGTATGGGTACTAGCGGCCTTGTCGGGCCAATCAATTTTTTAGATATATCTTCATATTCGTATTTGATGGCCATTTATTTGATCCTATTTTGCATAATCGTTCCTTTGGTTTTGGTTTTTGTTTTAGATTGGCTTTTTAGAAAATTCAAACTTATTGAAAAAGGAGATTTCTCTTTGTCCGTTGATTTATAAAGTTAAAATAGTTTAAACGTGTATCAATAATTATGCCTATTATCTTACTAATATTGATTTATATTGCCTTTATTAGTCTAGGTCTTCCTGATTCTTTGCTTGGATCAGGTTGGCCGGCCATTCATCTAGAATTAAATATAGATAATTCCTATATGGGCTTTGTTTCCATGGTTATTTCTTTTGGGACGATTATATCAAGCTTATTATCTAGTAAATTGATTTCTAGAATTGGTACGAGGTTTGTGACTTTAGGAAGTGTTTTTTTAACTGTAATTGCTTTGTTTGGCTTTTCTTTTTCGAAAAAGTTTTGGATGTTGATTGTTTTTGCTATTCCTTATGGCCTTGGGGCGGGCGCGGTTGATTCGGCTTTAAATAGTTATGTTGCCGTTCATTATAAAGCGAAGCATATGAGCTGGTTACATTGCTTTTGGGGTGCAGGGACCATTATCAGTCCTTTTATTATGGGCTACGCTCTTACTTCATTATCATGGCAAGATGGATATAGGATTGTCGGCTTTATCCAACTTGGGATAGCCTTGCTTTTATTTGTTACTTTGCCAGTTTGGAAAGTAAATAAAAGCGAAGAGGAAAAACAAACAAAACAAGTTAGCACTTTTTCCTGCTTAAAAATAAAAGGAGTAATTTTCGTTTTGATTGGATTTTTTGCCTATTGCGCCTTAGAAGCGACGGCCATGCAATGGGCTAGCACTTATTTTGTAGAAGTAAAAGGCGTGGATAAAGAGAGATCGGCCATGTTGGCATCTTTATTTTATATAGGCATAACGTTTGGAAGATTCATTAGCGGCTTTTTTATTGATAAAATCGGTGATAAGAAAGCAATTATTATAGGCTGTTCGTTTTTATTCTTAGGCATTATTCTTCTTTCTCTTCCCATAAACTGTTTTCCTTTAGCTATCTCTTCTTTTATAATATTGGGATTTGGCTGTGGGCCGATTTATCCTTGTTTTATTCAGTCAACGCCGACTAACTTTGGCAATGAAAACTCTAGCTCGATCGTAGGGCTAGAAATGACAAGCGCCTATATTGGAACGACATTTATGATTCCTCTTTTTGGGCTTTTAGGTAATCGATTTGGATTTAAGATCATGCCTATTTATTTAATCTTTTTCGCCCTTTTGATGACAGGAATGATGTTACTCTCTTTTAAAGGTAGTAAAAACAAGATAAATACAGCAAATAATTAACATAAAACAATTATTCTCTTTTATAATAAGGGTGTATGAAAAAGTATATCTTGGCTATTGACCAAGGCACAACATCGACACGTGCCATTTTAATTAATCATAAAGGCGAAGTCGCCTTTAAGGCCCAAAGGGCAATCGATTGTATTTATCCTAAGCCTGGTTGGGTAGAAGAAAATGCAGATAAAATTTGGATTAGCGTCATAGACGTTATTAACGAACTGCTAGTTGTCGCCTCTTCCTCTATGGATGAGGTCGAAAGCATTGGGATTACAAATCAAAGAGAAACTACAATTGTTTTTGAAAAGGAAACAGGAAAGGCTGTTTTCAATGCAATTGTTTGGCAATCAAAACAAACCCAATCTCTTTGCCTAGAAAGGGAAGATAAAAGCGAATTTATCCAAAAAAAGACGGGATTAAGGATGAATCCTTATTTTAGTGCCTCGAAAATCCGTTATATTTTAGACCAAATTCCTGACGGGCAAGAAAGAGCTAGGAAGGGCGAACTTTTATTTGGAACCATCGATACTTGGTTAATTTATAAGATGACAAATGGCAAAACACATGCGACCGATATTACCAATGCGTCTAGGACCATGTTGTTTGATATCTTTAAAAAAGAGTTTGACGAGGAACTCTGCTCTATTTGGGATATACCGATGTGTATGTTACCTTTGGTTAAGGATAACAATGATGATTATGGCGAAGCTAGTTTCTTCCCAGGACACGTTCATATTAATGGAGTATGCGGCGATCAACAATCGGCTTTATTCGGGCAATGCTGTTTCAATAAAGGCGATAGTAAAAATACTTATGGGACTGGTTGTTTCATGCTTATGAATATCGGCGATAAGCCTATTATTTCTAAGCAAGGATTATTGACTACGATTGCTTGGAGCATAAATAACAAAGTGACTTACGCTTTGGAAGGTTCCGTCTTTATTGGCGGGGCAATTGTCCAATGGCTTCGCGATGAAACCAGATGGTTCGAAGATTCTAGCGATTCCGAGATGTATGCTAAAAAGCGCCCAGATACCAATGGTGTTTATTTTGTACCGGCTTTTGTTGGACTGGGCACCCCATGGTGGAATGATGATGCAAGAGGGGCCATATTCGGATTAACTAGGGGCGCGGATAGGCATAATATTACTAGGGCCGGCTTGTATTCGATCGCATATCAATCTAAAGACGTTATTGAAACGATGAAAAAAGAAGCGGGTTTAGAGTTAAATGCTTTAAAAGTCGATGGCGGTGCTAGCGCGAACGATCTCCTTATGCAATTTCAAGCTGATATTTTAGGGTGTGAAGTGATTTTGCCCTCGTGTTTAGAAACCACGGCTTTGGGTGCAGGATATTTTGCTGGATTAGGAAGCGGGTTTTGGAAAAGCTTAGAAGAAATACATTCTAACCATTGTCTTAAGAAAAGTTTTAAGCCCAGTATGGAAAAAGAAGAAGTGGACAAGTTATATTCCGGCTGGTTAAGTGCAGTAAAAGCTACTATGGCCTTCCATGGAAATAATTAGTTTTTGCCTAAAGACTTTGTGATATTATATTGCTATAAAATAGAGGTTTATTATGAAAAAAGAAAAAATTTTGTTTATTATTTCTTATTGTTTTTTGGCCATTTTACTTTTTTGCTTGTTTTTATCGTTTTGCATTCCTACTTTGAATATGTCAGTTGCACAAAACGGCTCTACTTTGAAGATTTATCTTTTTGATTTATTCAGTATCTCGCTTTCCTCGGNNNCTAGTTCTTCAATATCTGGTTCTAATGCTGGCTTGTTTTATGGCTTCTTGTTTTTAAGCAGTGGCTTTATTTCTTCTATTTTCTTATCAAGCAAAAATAAGACTTTATATTGGGTGGGATTTGGTTTGCTTTTAGGTTTCCTTGCCGAATGCATTTATCTTTGTTGTCAGATTGGAGATCTTATAAAAAGTTTAGGAACTCATGACATTTTAATTTCAAAAGGTGGGTACGTATTGCTTGTTATTTCTCTTGTTGTTGGCTTTATCTATGTTATTTTTTCCTTGTTTATAAATTATTTTCTATCACTTCTAACTATTTTTATTAAGCCAAAGCAAAGTTTAGAAGAGAGGCTTAACGAAATAAATCAATTAAAAGAAAAAGGGCTTATTAGTTGTGATGAAGCCGCTAAGATGAGAGAGGAAACCCTTAAATGAGCGGCTGCAAAATTGTTAAAACCATTTTTTCCGTTATAACCATAGCCTCCTTTGTTTTGTTGCTGACTCAATATAAAGCTGACTTGCTTTCTATTTGGTATTCGGACCCCAATTTAGCTAATACCGGTATTAGTTTCTCTGCTTCTATTAAATCTACTTATGGATCTTTTTCTTTTTTGTTCTTTATTTTTGGTTTGTCTTTTCCTCTTATTGCTGCCTTTATTAACAACAAAACCGCATCACTAGTCCTTTCTAGTCTTTCCTTTGCTTTCCTTATTCCTTATGTATTCGAATTGACTCAATATTATTTTGATACTTATATGTCGCTATCCTATAATGGATTAAGTTTAGCAAAATGCTCGCTAAACGATAATTATGTTATTGTCCTAGTAGGAGTTGGGCTTTTGCTAGTTTCTTCCCTAACCATATTCGTTTCTTCGATTTTTGCTAAAGAAAAACAAAATAATAATGAATAGAAAAAGGCTTTATGATAATTCAATTATTTTTGCTCCGGAAGAACAAAAATCTTTTTTCTTGTCTTATAGAAATGAATATCCGGATGTGGATTTTAAAGTTCTGACATTAGAAGAAACCGAAAAACTATTTTTTTATTCTTACGATGACAGGGCTTTAGTTTATTTATTAAAAAAAGGGTATAGTTACGATTATTCTACTAAATTATTGAGGATTCTTTCTAAAATGAAGCCTCATCATTCTTATTTGGATCCTTTTTTGCAAAAACAAAAACCGTTATTTGATGAACTTCTTTCTAAAGGTCTTCTCTATAATTTTTCTTGTCCTGAAGAATTTTTTAATGGGCGTAATTTAGTTGTATCAGGCTATGGTTCAACCGCCTACTTGTCGTCTTTATTAAAGGATTTGCCTAATATTGCATTGTCTTTTGATGATGATTTTGTTGGCGATGATAAAAAGCATTGCCTACTTACTTTTGAAGATTTGCATGATGAACTTCACTATATTTGTTTAAAAATAATGGATTTATTGGAGAAAGGAGTCGACCCATCATTAATTTATTTATGCATGTGTCCTGCTTCTTTTTATGATGAACTAGAGATTTTTAAGGAAATTTATAATATTCCTTTTGCTATACCTTCTTCTTTATCTTTATTTAATTTGCCTTATGTAAAAAAAGCATATGAATTTTTATCTAATCTTGATTCAATTGATCTAGACGATTTAAATAAGGCAATAGAATTAACTAAAGAATATCAGGATTCTCCTTCCTATAATGATTTTGCTTCTTCCTTGTTTTCTCTTTTTGATGAAAATTTAAGCAAAAATACTTATCTATCCGCTTTAAAAGCTAGGCTAAAAGAAAAGAAAAGAAAGAATACCTATAGAAGCGGGACCGTTAAGGTCACTTCTTCCTTTTTTGCACCCAAATCTTCTTATGCTTTTTATTTATGCTTTTCTTCTAAAGACGCATATAAAACCAGTAAAGAAGATGGCTTGTTTCTAGATAATATGAAAAAGGAACTAGGCGTAGAAACTTCTTTAGAGGAAGGAAAAAGAAATAAAGAGGATTTGCTTTATATGCTTAAAACTGATTCGGTAAAAGATATTTGCATTCCCTTCTATTTCTTAGATACGGTCTTTTATATTTCTCCATTAAAGGAAGAATTAGATTTAAAAATAATAAATAACCCAACTCTTAATTATGAATATTCTTCCTTTTATGCTTGCTTTGAACTAGAAGCTTTAAAAGAGAAGAAAAGCAAATATTTAATTGATTCGCCTAGAATTTCCTCTTTATCAAAAATTGTAAACGAAAAGGAAAAATATAATCATGGCTATAAACATTTCATCGTTAAAAACGGGAATAAGACTTTTTCATATTCATCGCTAAATGAATATATTAAATGTCCTTTTGCCTATTATTGTGACAAGATTCTAAAACTTTCTAACTTCGAAGAAACAAACGCGATTTTATATGGGAATTTAGCTCATGGAATTCTTTCTAGAATGTATGAACCTAGTTTTGATTTTTCTGTAACATTTAAAGAAGAGCTAGGCAAAATAAAGGAAAAGGGAATTTCTAGTTCTACCGAACTAATATTAAATTTAGCCTACCCGTATATTGAAAAAACATATGAAAGTATTTTAGATTATGAAACTAGTTTGGTTTCCCCTTCCTTTAAAACAGAATTTTCCTTAACTAAAAATTATGACCATAATTGTTTATATGGAAGAGTAGACAAGTCTATTATTTTTGGCGATAAAGATAAATATTATTTCATTATTGACTATAAAACGGGTTCTAGTAATTTTGTTAAAGAAAATGTTCAATATGGACTCTCATTACAGCTGCCTATCTATTATATTCTTGCATCTAGTTCCCCTTTATTTAAAAACGCTAAACCGGCTGGACTATTTATTGCCAGCATTAAAGATGAGTCTACTTTTGATAAAGACGTATCAAAAACTTCCTCTTTATTTTCTTTAAAAGGAGTTGTTGCTACAAATGAGGTTAATTCTCTTGGTAATTTGGCTTATGTTTCCGGGATTAGTCTAAATAAAGATGGTAGTTTAAATAAAGGAAGTATAAAAAATATTATTTCTTTTTCTGATCTAGAAGAAATAAAGATGGTGGCGGAAGATAAAATAAAAGAAACTATTAAAAACGTTTCCGATTCTATTTTTCCTATTTCGCCTCTTTCGTTTAAAAGCAATCCTCTTCCTTGCGAATGTTGTATCTATGGCGACATTTGTTTTCATAAAGAGAGCGATAAAAATATAGTGTTAAAAGAATCTACTGATCTAGATGAAGAAAATGAGGAGGAAGATTAATATGGCTTTTACTCCTGATCAAAATAAGGCAATTAATTTTGATAAAGGCAATTGTTTGGTGGCCGCTGGAGCCGGAAGCGGCAAAACTGCCGTTTTAAGTGAACGCGTTTTAACTTTAGTAAAAGAGAAAAAATGTAAATTAAACGAATTATTGATTTTAACTTTTACTAATAAAGCTGCCTTTGAAATGAAAGAAAGGATAAGAAAAAAACTTGCGTCTTGTCCCTTGACTAGAGATTCTTTAGATTATATTGATCAAAGCGATATTACGACTTTCGATGCCTTTGCATTGAACATTGCAACCAAATATTATTCTTTGATTGGCCTAGATTATCCACCTAGCTTAATTGATGAAAGTTTATTAGATGTATATAAAAACAAACAGTTGGACCAAATAATTGAAGAAAAAAGCCGACATTCCTTAATTGAAAAAGACGATTTTTATAAATTCAATGAAGCATATTTTGAAAAGAATTTTACAAAGTTAAAAGAAGCTGTTCTTTCTATTCTTAACCAAGCCTATTTAAAAGAAGATAAAGAAAAATACCTAAATGAATTGGTTATAAATTCAACTAGTCTTGAATTTGCAAATAGGAAGTATTCTGATTTGTATTATTTAGCTAAGGAATATTTAAATAATGCCAATTTGATATTAAATGAATACGAAAATAGCTTTGCCTTGGATGCGGATAATCAATATCTAAGTTTGTTTTTAAATTGCAATAGCCTAGAAGAATTAGGAAAAGCTTTTGAGACTTCTAAATCTTTCACTAGGGTTGCAAAAGATTGGCAAATGAATGAAGAAGATAAAAAAGCTAGGGAAAAATTTAAAGATGAATTCAAGAAAGCCAAACCTCTTTTTGGCATTACTGCAAATAGTATTTATGAAGACCAATTAAAGACAAAACCTTATATGGAAACAATCGTTTCTATAGCTAAAGAATTAGACAAAAGGCTCGATAATTATAAAAAAGAAAATTCCTCATATTCCTTTTCCGATATATTTTCTCTAGCTAGAAAAATAATTTCCCTAAAAGAAGTAAATGAGCAATTAAGAAACCATTATAAATACATCATGGTTGATGAATACCAAGATACAAGCGATTTGCAAGAGTCTTTATTAAATGCCTTATCTTCTAATAATGTTTTTGCCGTAGGCGATATAAAACAATCTATTTATAGATTTAGAAACGCGAATCCTCTTAACTTTAGCAACAAAATGGATAAGTTTTCTAGAAAAGAAAATGGAACATTAATTACCCTTTCCTCTAATTTTAGGTCAAGAAGAGAAATCTTAGATGGCATTAATAAAATATTCGATCCAATAATGACTATAGATAGGGGTGGAGTTTCTTATAAAAACAATCAAGCATTAAATTTTGGCAATACCTCTTATAGCCCAAGCGAAAATGAATCAATATATGGAATTAAATGCCTTAGCTATAACAATAATAAAGAAGAAGTAGAAGACGTAGTTATAGAACAGGCAAGGCGAATTGCAGCTGATATTTTATCTAAAATCAATAAGCTAGAAGTTTTAGATAAAAATACTAACGCAATGAGAAAGGCGACTTTTTCTGATTTTGCTATTTTAATTGATAAAAAAACTCAATTTGATAAATTTACAAAAGTTTTTTCTGACTACCATATTCCATTAAAAGTAACTTTTGATAGAAAAATTTCTTCATTTGATATAGTCGTTATTTTAAAAAATCTTCTTTCTTTAGTTTATGAATTAAGTAAAGAATCCATAGATCAAGTTAAACTAAAACATCTTTATGTTTCTCTTGCTAGGAGTCCTCTATTTCAAGAAAAGGATGAAGACATATATGCAAACGTCCTCTCTTCCTCTTATTTAGAAACAGCATTAATTAAAAAAGCAAAACAACTATCTAATAAATTAGGGCGACTTTCTTTATCGGAGATAGTAAAAGAAATTATAGTTTCTTTCCCTTTATTAGATTCGTTATTAGTTGATGGAGAAAGCAAGGCCAATTTAGAACAAATTATAAATTTCTTAGCTAGGGCTAAGCAAAGTGAGTCTTTGGGCTATGAAGAAAATGATTATATAGATTATTTTGATTCTAGTTCGAAATATGGGACAAAAATTAGCGTTGATGAACCCGATGTATCTGGAAATCTAGTTTCTTTAATGAGTATTCACGCCTCAAAGGGACTAGAATTTAAAATTGTTTATTTGCCTTGCTTAACTAGTTCGATAAAACAAAATTCTTCTCCAAAAGGCTATTTTCAAAAATCTATAGGGTTAGCTTTGCCCACCCCTTCTTCTTTTACTCTTTACAAGACGAATATTTTGAATAGCCTTCCTTCTTATTATGAAAATAAGGAAGAAATTTCTGAAAAGATGAGATTATTTTACGTAGCTTGCACGAGGGCTGAAGAGTTACTTATTCCTCTAATTCCAAATTCAATTGATGAAAAATTATTAAATAACTCTTCCTTACTTTCTTTCTTTATGGAATCAAATTTTAAAATCGATTATGCAATAGATTTTGATTCGGAACAAAGAATTCAAGAAAGTGAATTAAAAGAAGAAACAATTACTTTAAGAACTTTTAAGCCATCTATTGTCGAAGAAGCAATTCATCGTCCTTCTAAGCAAAGCTATTCTTTAGATTATAGTAAGATAGTTTATGGTGAACGAATGCATAGGTATATGGAATTAGTATCCTTTTCTAATAAAGACTTCTCTTTTATTCCTAACGAAAGTGAAAGAAAAAAGATAGAACGTGTTTTGTCTTTGCCAATATTTAATAATGTTTCCAAAGGTAAAAAATATTGTGAATATTCTTATTTTGATTCTTCTTCTAATACGCACGGAACAATTGATATGTTTGTTGTCTATGAAGACCATATAGATTTATTTGACTATAAATCTAACGATATTTTTGATCCTCTTTATGAAGAACAAGTAAAAACTTATGCTTCTTATTTAAAAAAAGCTTTTAAGAAAAAGGTAAATGGGTACCTTCTTTCCATTGGCCAAGGCGAACTAAGGGAAGTAAATATTTAATTTGTCTTTTTATAAACAAAATAATTTTCTTTATAGTAGAATTAAAGACGTGAAAGAAATAATTCCCGAACAAAAATATTTTGAGTTGCTAAAATCCTTAGGTACAAAAGTTGAATTGGATTATTCTTTTTTATATTCCACTTATTGTTTTGCCTTGTCTGGATTAGATGAGATGAAAGATGATAATCCAATCGTCTCTTCAATGGGCGTTAACCAGGTATTGCTTACTATCTATTTGATTAATGAACATTCGTTTTATTTAAGAACCCATAAGCAATCAAATCTATCTAATTTAATTAAGGATGAAGAATATAAACAATTTATAGCTTCCATTGCCGTGGATAAATATTTTACCAATGAACATCTAGCTTATAAGATGGGGACTTTGACTAGTAGATTTTCTCCTTTGATGTCTACTCTTGATTTATATCTAAACTTTATTTTAGGAATGCTATCTAGATATAAAAAAGGGGACCCTAAGCAAACTTTATTGGTCGATATAATGAATAAAGGCTTTCAAATGGCTAAATGTGTGGCAACACTATTAGAAGGTGGATTTGAAACCGAGGCCTTTTCTACTTGGCGAACTTTGCATGAAAACGAGTGCATTTTGCATTGCTTAGTTAAATATGGGCAGCCTGTTATCGATAGATATTTGGCCCATATCCGCTATGGGGTGGCTTTTAGAGGCGGCATAAAATCAAAAGAAGAAACCGACGCCATCTTTATTGAAATCAAAGAAAATATGAAAGAAGTCGGACTAAAAAGCAAAGACATGAAGCGTTATATAGAATATGGCTGGCTTTTAGGGGTAAAAGATGTCATGTCCCTTCCTAATTTTAAATTTAATTTCAGGGATGGGGTGGAAAAAGTTGCAGGTCTTTCTTCTTATTCGAAAGTATATGAGATGTCTAGTGAGATAGCCCATAGTTCCCCCTTGCTTATCTATTCAAAAAAAGATTATTTCTTTTCCATTACCTTGCTAAATCTATACGAATCTTTCTTTAGGCTAGAAAGGTTTTTCTCTTCTTTATATTTATCTAGTGTAAAAGAAGAAGAAAAATTACGTTATTTAAATCTAAGAAAGCTTTACTATGGAGAGCTTTTATCCGCCTATAACGAACAAAAGGAAATTTTCTCTTCTCTTTCAAAATAGACAGTTATGAATGATTCTGTAGCCGAATTAATAAAACAAAGCCATAAACAAGCAACTCCAAGCGAGAAAAGGATGGGGAAAAAACTACTTTCTTTGAACATGGATGAAGTGGTTTATATGTCCATTACCGAATTAAGCGAGAAGATTTCCTCTTCCGAAGCCACGATTCTTAGATATTGCCGCAAGCTTGGGTTTAAAGGATTCCAAGATTTTAAACTAGCTATTTCTAGAGATTTAGCCTTAAAAGAAAAAGAGGCCGATCTTTCTCCTACTTCTTTTTTCTTATCTAATATTTCAAAAGCCTTAGAAAAAGAAGCCGAGTCAATTGATGAAGAAGATATTGAAATTGTTTCTAATAAATTATTGTCTTCAAGAAAAATCGCAGCTTTTGGGGTAGGCAGTAGTCATGTTGCCCCAACTTTTTTAAAGCAAAGACTATTGGCGGTAGGGAAATATGTCATGGCTGAAGAATCAAGCCATTCCATGGCTGCCATTGCTTCAAATTTATCTAATAAGGATATTTGTATTCTTTTCTCTGTTACTGGTTCTACAAAAGATATTCTAGACGCGGCTAGATTAGCTAAGGCAAATTCTGCCTATATTGTTTCCATTACTTCTTATCCTTCTTCTCCACTTGGAAAGTTATCGGATATTATTTTAAGTAGTTGTACAAAAGAAGCCGCTCCATATAGAGGCGGTGTAACTCAAACCATGGGGCAACTTTTCATTGCTGGGTTGATTTCAGAAAAATGTTATTCAATGCTAGGCAAGGAAGGAGAAAAAATTGCCTCCAAAACTATTTCTAACTTTTCCGATAAGCTAATTTAATTATATTTGAAAATAATTTTCATTTTATTGTTGGTTTTTTGTGTTAGACTTATAATGTTTGAAAAGGATTTTCTTTATGAAAACGATTGGAATTGATATTGGGGGAACTTCGATAAAAGGAGGCAGATTTGATGCGAACAATGTCTTAGAAGCCTCTAATAGCGTGAAAACCGAAAAGAAAGAATATTCTTCTTTTCTTAGCAATATAGAATCATTGATTTCCTCTTTATTGGATTCCGAGGTAAAAGGGATTGGCATAGTTTCTGCCGGCGATATAAATGATGATCATTCCTCTTATCTTAATATTTTAAATATACCTTGCCTAAAGGGGAAAGATTTAGGAAAAGACTTAAAAGAAAGATTTAATCTACCCGTTTATATAGAAAACGATGCCGTGGGGGCTTTAGTAGGCGAGGCTAGCTTAAGAAAAGAAAAAAACATCGAAATGCTTACCTTTGGGACAGGGGTTGGTTCTGCTGCTATTATAAATGGCAAACCAATCCATGGTGGCGAATATGATTTTGGCCATGTTAGCCTTTGTAAAAATGGGTACCGTTGCAAATGTGGAAAAAGAGGGTGCAGCGAAGTTTATTTAAGCGCGATTGCTTTATGGAGAGCTGCCTGCAAAAGATATAATAGAAACATTGAAGTAGTCGAGGTGATGGATTTATATAGGCAAGGCGATCAAATTGCTAAACAATTAATCGAGGAATATTGCTTATTGCTTAATAAATTAATTGCACTTATCGAGTCAAAAATTCATCCAGAGCTTATAATATTAGGAGGGGGTTTAATGAATTCTAGTGATGTATTTGCCCCTTATTTAAAAAGTAGTAAGGCCAAGATCGAGTTTGCTAAAATGGGCAATAAGGCCGGTTGCCTTGGCGCTTCTATTTTAATAAGAGAGGAGTTGGAAAATGCTAAATAAAAAGATTACTGGTTTTAAAAACGTTAATGTTTGCTTTGAAGATGGAGTCAAAAAGTCATCCATTGAAGTAAAAGATGGCCATATTTTCTCTTTTTTAGATAGCGAAGGTGCTTTAACTCTTCCATCAAATCTTATTGTTTGCCCTGGATTAATCGATGAACATATACACGGGTGTCTTGGATTTGATGTAATGGATGCTAAAAGAGAATCTCTTCAAGGTATGGCAAATGCTTTATTAAGAGAGGGGGTTACTTCCTTTTTGGCTACGACTATGACCGAAAAAGAAGATAAAATCATCTCTTCTTTGGAAAACGTGGCTTCTTTTATGGAAACCCAAACTACGGGAGCAAGGGTTTTAGGTGCTCATTTAGAAGGTCCATTTATTTCAAAAAAATTTAAAGGCGCCCAAAGCGAGGAATGCATTCTAAAACCAGACGTTACTACCTTCAAAAGGTTTGAAGAAGCTTCTAAAAACAGCATTAAATTGGTTACTTTTGCTTATGAGGAAGACGATGGTTCATTCTTAAAGTATTTAGTTAGCAAAAATATAGTTCCTTCCGTTGGCCATTCTTCTTGTCCAAGCGACAAGTTGATTGAAGGAGTAGAAAACGGGGTTAGCTGCATTACTCATTTATATAATGCCCAGCGTCCTTTTACCCATCATGATTCTGGCGTAACCGGGGTAGGCTTAGCCAATGATAAAC
>DOQE01000029.1:14323-14604 GCA_003512585.1 Bacillota bacterium
ATGCAAATATCCTGATAAACTGGTTTTGATTAGCGATTCAACCGAGGCTAAATATTTGCCAGAAGGAAACTATTACTTAGGCTCTACCCCTATATATAGCGATACCCATGTTGCTAAATTATTAAATGGGACGATTGCTGGAAGCGTGCTTCGCCTGGATCAGGCTTTAAAAAACGTTACTTCTATTTTTGATATGCCCTTTCATAAAGCCATTGCATTATCTAGCAACAATCCTGCTTCTAACCTTCATTTAAAGGATAGGGGCTTTATTAGAAAGGGAT
>DOQE01000074.1 GCA_003512585.1 Bacillota bacterium
ATTTCTTTTCCTTAGCAAGTGGCAATGGCCAATCGCCAGCTGGAAATCGGTACTTTTATGCGTCGCTAAACCAAGTATTCGCTCAAAAAGGCGACGTGAATCGTGGCGTATTCGTCAAATCGATGGCAAAAGTAAAAAGGGCAATTTTTGCATTCAACCATTCAAAACGTTCAGTTTGTTTTCCAATAACCGGACTTGTTCGACCCGACTCTTTCGATATAGCCTTTTTTCTTGAGGGTGGAAATTATGTTGTCTATGGACGTCTTTCCAAGATTACAAGCTATCATAAGCTGTGGTTTTGTGATATTCGGATTGTTCCGTATCTCGGCGAGCACCCTAGTTTGGGAATCATTGAGAGTTTTATCACCCACTTTATCACCCACCTCATTGATGAAGTTGAATGGGATGGTGACGGTGATGTCGTTGTCAGAGAAATCAAAAGCCTCTTCTCCGTACTCGGAAGAGATCACGGGGATTCCCCTGCCGGTTTTCTCGCTGATGTGCAGTTGTAGGAATATTTCGGATAGCTTCTCGTTCACAGGAACTGAGTGGCCGCGGAAGAAGCCGGCCTTCGTCTGCAATGGTGCCAAGCCTCCCCTTGAAAGTATCTCGATCCTATCTGAATAAACGGTGATCATAGGCTCGTTGCCGTCCACCCATTTGTTATGTAGGAAGGCATTGATGACGGCCTCTCGGAAGGCATCCATGTTGAAAAGTCTGACTTCCTTCCTTTCCACGATTCTGTTCGTCTCGTCGGCCTGGAAGATGTTGAGGACGTCGCCATAGCGGAGAACCTCATCCAAGGAATAAAGAAGGCACTGGTATCCGAATTCCCTGACGGCATAAAGTTTGGACGCCTTGGTCTTCCCGGTGAATATCGCCACCCTGACCGGCATCTGGGAATTGTCGGAGAGAAGCTGTGCAAGGAGATTGTATTTCCCATCCTTGTTCCGCAGATCCAAATTTTCCTCGAAAGTATTTTCCCTTAGCTTAAGTCCTTTCATTCCATAATACCCGAAAAGCTGATTGAACGTCAGATGCTGCCTTTTTGACTCCACCGTCAAGACGGTAGGCATGCCGAATGTGAGGACGGAGAAGAGTTTCGCTTCCCTTTGCGGGTATTTGGACAGCTTTTCTCTGCTGGAGCCGATCCTTATGTATCTGACGTTCTTGAAGCCAGTCGGGACCGTCTTCGCGGCAGGGATCACCAAAGCGACGATTCGTTTGGAATCGATCCTCATCTCCTCGAAATAGAAGGCGACGCTTGGCGATAGCTGCCTGGCGAGATAATGCTGGAGTGATTCATTTCCGTTGACGGACTCATTTTGGTTGAACGTCGTCCCTTTGATTTCGTGTGTCTTGTCATCCACGCCGAAAAAGACGTAGGATTCCTCTCTCCCGAGCATGGCCGCGCTATTGGAAAGTGCGGAGATGTAAGTCCCGATATCATCGGGGGAGACGTGGTTGGACTTGAACTCGAACCATTCGTACTCATCCGAGCAATCCACGCAATCAAAGAATATCTCTTTCAAATCTATCATATAATTTATCACCCACCTTAATTTTAGCGTATTTAGTAATTAGTGGGTAATAAAACCATTTATTTTTCAAATTTTCTTAGCAAAAAAACTATTATTCGAAGAGTATTTTTCATCGGTCATGCGATAGGAACGCTCCAATTGTCTTATTTCGTCATCATGAATGTGCAGAAACATACAAGGAATTTTTTTCGCTGCATAGAGACATTATTCGGCAGTCTTCCCATTTGCTAGGCATTTATTCGGATTAATAAATAGCTTTGTATGTGAAACTTTTTACCACCAAATATAAACCCCAAACAAGACTCTATTTAGTAAGATCATATGCCTTTATGGGCAATATCTTTGTAGTGGACCAAATTTGATATATCCTGTTTGGTTTTTTCAAATGCGGCCTCTATGTAAGTCTCAGGATCATTCATAAATTCAGAATTTCTGCAAAGAACAGCAAATCTGCCGTTATCGCCAAAATGACCACAAGCATTTTTCTTTAGCCAATAGTTTTCAGAAAATTCTCTTATAACTGTTGAATCGTTTAGGTTAAGAGATGTGACCATCTTTCCGCAATGTTGGCAAATCGAAGTTGAGCCGTATACTTCTCCTTCCATTTCTGGGAGAACAACACCTAAAAGCCCATCCCTGGGATTACCGACTCGGTCATACAAAGTGGCTTGAAGTTCTCTTATGACGAACGCTTGCTTATTCCTGTCCTCCAAATCAATTCCTTCATTTTCAGAAGAATGTTTGCCTATCAAAAACAAGGTCACAGTCGTGCCGGCCATGTATTTGTCCCTAGTAATTTGCATAACATAATCAATATCGTCGGAATCAATCCATCGATCTAACGATTTTCCAGTGATTCGGTTTTCATCGAGCTTTTGAACAATATTGTTTCTATATTCCTTGTCTTCTTTTTTAAAACTAATAAAGCAATTATGACTCATTACAAAAACCTCCGTCAGTCAAAAATAGATACTTTGCTTTTACCGCCATTGTAAACAACTATATTTATCGATGGTTATTTCTATTTAAAGTGGGCGTTGTTGCCAAAAAAATATCAACAAACCACCACAAATTATATCAACGCTGAATTTAAAATAGGTGCAATCACATTTTATTTTTTAGCCACGAAAAGCAAAAAAACGGTTTCGTGGCTTGGACAAATGAGGATATTATAAATTCTTGTCTAGTTCTTTTGACTAAAGGGATGAAGGGGACTTATTTTTACTGTTGCGATAAAAACCTAAGCGCTTATTTAAAAAAGAAGTGGATTGATTTTAAGAAATTAAAATAAAACTCTTGCCTATTTGATTCCGTGCCATACTTATAAAATAGATAGTCTCTAATAAGATTGTCGCTTTTCTCTTTTTTATTTCCTTATGCTTTTTATAGGAAAATTAAATCCTTCCAAAGCCTTTAACCACATAAAAATGATATATTTTAATATTATCTTTGCACATATATAGCACGTATTTTGCTTGTATTCTATTATTTAAATAGATATAGTGTTTCTAGGTATAAGCAAGGAGTCTTTTTATGGCCAGTGTAAATGTTACGATTAGAATGGATTTAGATGACAAGATAAAGGCAGAGAAACTATTCTCTGAATTTGGCCTTACCATGAATGCCGCCTTTAATATGTTTGCTAAACAATCCATTAGGGAACAAGCAATCCCTTTTAAAATCGCAAAGAAGCCCGAAATCGAATATTTGGATAGAAAGAGTCTTATGGAACTTTCTAAGCAGTCGGATAAAAAATATAAAAAAGCATATGAGGAATTAGGCAAGTGATGTTTTATTTTTCTAAAGATGACATTATCTTCCTGCACAAAGAAATAATTGATAAATATGGGGGAAGCGACGGAATTAGAGAAGCAGGGATGCTAGATTCGGCAATAAACACTCCGCTTCAAACCTTTGATTCATTTGACCTTTATCCAAATGTCGTTGACAAGATAGCAAGGCTATCTTTTGGCCTTGCCATGGATCATCCATTCATAGATGGCAACAAAAGAATTGCCGCCAAAATTTTAGATGTTGGCCTTAATGCAAATGGCATTTCGCTTAAAGCAAATAACGAAGAGATGATCGAAGAATTTCTTGCCTTGGCTTCTGGGGAAATAAATTATCAAGATTTTCTTTCCTGGGTTAATTCGAAAATCTAATTTAGGAAGCCACGAATTCTTTTATTTAATTTGCTTTATTGTCTATTTTAGAGGCATACCCATCTAAAGTTATGACATGGATTCATTAATTTAACTAAATTTTTGTTGATTTCTATTTTGAAATCATTATACTAACGAACGTTAGTTAGGTTATTTTATGAAACAAGAAGACACAAAAGAAAAAATCATCGATAAGGCATTAGAATTATTCTCTATTAATGGGTATGAAGCAGTAAGTGTTAACGAGATTGCAAAAGCAGTGGGCATCAGGGCTTCTTCTTTATATAACCATTATCCTAGTAAGCAAGCTATTTTTGATGCCATTGTTGAATCTATTGCCAAACAATATGAAGTAGATACAGGAAAAATAGATATCCATGTGGAAAACGTTAATAAAGATGTTGCAATATTTAATAAAATAAGCGAAGAAGAACTATTTAAGAAAGTATATCAAATATTTGAATATTCGCTTCATAATGAAACTATAGCTAGGTTTCGCCACATGATGAGCATAGAACAATTTCGTTCCCCTTCTTTGTCTGCTTTATATTCAAAAAGGTATGTGGATAGGTTAGTGGAATATCATGCAAATATTTTTAAATATCTAATAGCCAATAAAGAGATAATAAACGAAG
>DOQE01000124.1:0-1073 GCA_003512585.1 Bacillota bacterium
TTTTGATTAATTTATTGTTTAGATAAACTTCAACGAAACTAGAGGTATTGTTATATACCTTTACTAAAGTTTTTCTTTCGTGTCTATTGATATAGCGTTTGCCACAAAGATGAAATACCTTTTCTTTTGACCATGCACATTTATAGGCATAGAATGCATCTTTTTTTATTTTCCTATCGAATGTAACCAAACCTTTATGATTCATACCTGGTTCGCCACCTTGGTTTCTTCCATCGGCGGCAAAATCGAACATATTCCAAACGTATGTTCCCCATAAGTAATTATGTTTAGCAAAACATTTAATCATATAGTCATGATATTTGGCTTGATATTCTTCTGAATTATCAAATCTTTTTCCTTCGTTTTTAGAATGAAGATTTGGCATTGCCTCGGCTCCATATTCACTATAGCCTAGGGCTCTATTTGGATGAAGGAAATGAAAGAATGAAATCCATAAATGATTTAAAAACATGAAGGGCGTGTACCAGCCCAAGTATAGATTCCAAGCAACTATGTCTGTTACGAAAGCCGTTTTGTTATTCGGGCCAGCCATGGCAAAGCAAGCTAATGTGGTTAATCTATTTGGATCTAATTTATGAGCTAGCGTTTCTAGGGTTTTATGTTCTTCCATCATCTTTTTATCATTTGTTTTTTTCATGGTTATCTCGTTAGATATGCCCCAAAAGCAAATGGAGGGATGATGATATTGCTGAATGATTAATTCTTTCATTTGGCTATTTGCATTTGCATCCCCTTTTATTAGATGCTCCGAAATATATGGAATTTCAGCCCATACCACAAATCCATATTTATCACATAGATCATAAAAATAATCATCTTGTTGATAATGGGCTAACCTAATTGTATTTGCCCCAACCTCTTTTATTAATTTAATATCTTCTTCATGATCTTCTTTCGATAAGCAGTTTCCTTTAATTGGCCTATCCTGATGACGGCTTACCCCTCTTAAAGGATAGAGTGTGCCGTTTAAAAAGAAGCCTTTTTTTGGATCTACTTTAAAACTTCTAAAACCAATATTTTTTTCTATCTGGTCGACTATTGCATTGTTTTTC
>DOQE01000124.1:1079-10544 GCA_003512585.1 Bacillota bacterium
TTTTTAATTAAATTTGCAACGATTTTATATAGATAAGGGTCTTTTAGGCCGTTCCAAAGATGAGCGTTCTCTATTTCAACTTTTTTATTATTTTCAATTGTCTTTACTAGGTTATTGTCTTTATCGAAAAGAGAAAAAGAAATTTCACAATCTTTTGGGGCGAATCCGATTGTCTCTATATAGGCTTTTTGTTTTTCTATGGTTGGCGTTATTTTTATTCCTGACCCACCAAAATAATCTAAATCAAAATGGTCTTTATTTAGAATTATTAGATTGACGTCTCTATATATTCCCCCATAAAAAGTGAAATCTGCTTTTTGAGGATATACATCATCTCTAGGAGCGTTGCTTACCTCGACTTTTATTTCGTTGATTTCGTTTATGTATTTGCTTATTTCACATCTAAAAGTCGAGTAGCCACCTTTGTGTTCAATCAAACATTCCTCGTTAAAATAGACTTTGGCCTCGCTATTGACGCCTTTAAATTCAATATAGGCTACTTCGTTTTCGCTTAGATTTATCTTGCCTATTGTTTTTTTATAAACGCAGCATCCGCGATAATAATCATTTCCCCCGTCTTGCCCATCTAAGCCGTTCCAAGTATGTGGCAAGTTAATTTTGCTAGTTGATTTATCCTTTGAATAAAAAAATGACCAGTCTTTATTTAAATTGATTATTTTTCTCATGCTTGCTTGCTACCCTTTCTTATCTTGCCGCCTGGGGAAGTATGGAATGTTTTGATATATAAACGATAAAAAGTTGAGTAATTTTCAAATGAATACATTTCGGCGACTTCATTTTTCTTTAAGCCAGATAGAATATCGTTATGCGCTGCAATAAGCTTTTTGGTTTTTACATATTTCATAATCGATATTTTCATATACTTTTTAAAATCATTGCATATGTGAGAAGTCGAATAATTAAAGGTATCGGAAAGTCTTTCTAAGGTTATAGGCTCTTTTATATGTTCGTCGATCCAATATATTATCTTGGCTATTTGTTCATTATAAACGCTTTCGGTTTCACTTTTATCGTTTACAAGGAATACTAATAATTTTAATAATTCCGATGTCATTAAAGTGTATATCTCTTCGTCACAATAATTTCCTATATAGGAATCTAAACTTTTAAGAATGCTTGTGTATTTAGAAGCGTTTGTATAGAAAGTATCCGTGTTTTTTAGTTTTTCCTGAAGGAAGGGTGGTATAAAAGAGTTGTCAAATTTTAAAACGTAACGTTCATATTTTGCTTCGCTATTGACTTCGGCAAAATGGTTTCTACCAGGCTTTATGAACACTAAATCCCCATTATAGAGTTGTCTAGATTCTTCACCGACAATATAAGTTACATCGCCTTTGACAAAAAACACTATCTCGTAAAAATAATGTAAATGTTTTTCATAGGCTTCGGATGGCTTCTTAGGCTCATCTACTTTGTGAGCGAAATCTATATTTCCGTATGCAAACTTAAACATATACTTATTTTAATTACTATAAATAAAACCACAATTAAATTAAAAAAACATTACAATATTATTTTAAGAATTTTTAACATGTTTTTGTATTTATATTTCATTTTTTATTGTCTATTTTACAAATAATCATTGCAATTTTTATTTATTGCTAATTATTTTGGTTTTCCTTTACTAAACTCTACACTAGAGGAATGTAAGTTTATGAAGTTATTTAAATCAATCTTTGTATCTACTCTTCTTGGCGGATTGGCAGTGCTTTCTTTTGCCCAACTTGGTGTTTCGGGAGCTTTTGCGCCAAACCAAGTTGATAATTCTAATCAAATAGCCAAGGATTTTCGTTTCCAAGATAAAAATTTATTGCTGGTGACCGGCGAAAATTACACTTTAAAAATGCTAGACGCCCCTTCGGTAGTAAAAATAAAATTCGAAATTAGTAAAATTGGAGAGAACCAGGGAATTGAAGGAGACATCATAACCATTACTCGTGGTAGAGTTAATGCTAAACAAGAAGGCAAAGTATTGGTTAAGGCAATTGATACTACCACCGGATTAGAAGCAAGCTCCTCTTTAACGATTGAAGTAGTGGATTTAAGGATTTCTTTAGAACCGGAAGTTAAAATTGATTTCAAAGGCAAAAGAGAGCGCCAACTTGAAGTATCTAATAATATAAATAGAACTCTAGAATATTCCTTTAAAACGAGTAATTCCTCTGTAGCTACCGTTGATAATAACGGCCTAATTTACGCCAAAGGAAAAGGGGAGTGCGAAATAGAAGTATCAGCAATGGGAAAAAGCGCTACTTGCAAAGTTGTTGTAGATGCCCCCAATGATTTCACCTTTGTCGAATATGGAAAAAAGGACGTCGTTAATAAAAATCCAGACACCTTCTTTTGCTACTATGACGAATATGACAAGCCTGATTTCTATGAATCTTATTTCATGGATGATGAAGCTTTTTTACAGGTAAAAAACAAAAATACATCCAGGCAATTTAGTTTACGTTACTTCCCAAAGAAAGAATTAAATGATTATGGGCTAGGCAATAAGGATGTTTTTGATTTAGAAACAATTATCACTGTTTCAGGACTAGAAGAAAATAAAGAAGCTTATGTAAGAGTTGGCTTTCCTGATGGAAGCAAATTTACTAGTAGGGTATTTAATGGGACCAATACTTTATCATCTTCAGAATTAAAAAATATTGCTTATTTGACTAACGGGAATCCTCTTTCATTCACTTTATTAAATAGTGAAATCGATGGTGATTATATGCAGGGAAGTTTCACTTTCTCTGTTAAAACTCCCCTTATAAAAAGAGGGCTAAAGATTTCTAATAAAACTGCAAAAATCGTTGGGATTGGCAATACTTTTCAGTTAAGCAGCGAAGAAGCCGATATCAAGTGGTCCATAAATGACGATAAAATCGCTACAATTGATGGAGAAGGCAAAATTACTTCTAAAACGGTTGGTAACACTTTTATTACTGCAACAAGTGAAGATGGTCGAACCGCTTATTGCGAATTGGAAGTTTTGCCAAGAGAAATCACTTTTGATAAAAAAGAGTTTATTCTTTGCATAGACTCTTCTCTTGATCAAGGCAAAAACGTAGTTGTTAGTTATAAAATGCTTGGTGAGTTTACTTCCGCCCCAACAATTAAAATAGAAGATGAAACCATTGCTACTTTCGATTCTAATACAAATACTATTATCGCTTTAAAAGAAGGCGTTACCGATATGGTTATTAGTGCCGATGGGGCTAGCGATGTTGCAACCATTTATTGTTTAGGACCTTCTTCTTTAGATTCAACCAATATGGAAAATGGCGAGTTCAAGCAAATTAAGGGAGATACAACTAAACCTGGTTGGGGCTGGGGTGGCGATAGGAAATATTATTCTTCTCTTTCCATGAAAGAGGGTACTATTACTATGGAAGCCGATAAGGCTGCCATAGATAAAAGAAATTCTTATAAAAACGCCAAACAGCAAATACGCCATTTATTTGCAGATCAGAATGAAATTAGTTCATTATATAGAGGGCGTGTAGCGATTTTCTTTGAAATTAGCAACAATACATTTGACATAACTAGAGATAACAATAATAACGTTGTTTCTACTGAATCAAATACCATGACTCTTGGTGTAGAAATAACGGGTGGAACAAAGCTTCTTGGCAATAATGATAACGATTATACTGTGGAAGTTTCCTCGGGGAACACTTATATAGTTTCCTCTATTTTAAACATTACGGGCTCAGCCCTTTCTATAAAACTTGGAAAGTATGGAGAAGGAAGTATTTATATATCCAATATCCATTTCCTTTATCTGAATTAAGGAGGCAACAAAATGAAAGTATTAAAAAGTATCCTTACTTATATAAAAGAAACCATTACTAGTAAAAAAACAGGATTTTATATATCGCTAATTGCTGCGATTTTGTGTTCGATTTCTTCTTTTATATTTCAATTTCATTATAAAGGGACGACTTATTATTCTTTAAATCCAACTATATATGCCGATGTAGGACTGATTCTATTTGCTTTTCTATCTTTGTTTAGGGCAACTTCTACAATAGGTGCTGCTTTTTTATCGTTATTTTCTCTTTTATCAATGCTTTCTTTTATCAATGCTACTTATATGTATTTTTCGGAATTATTCTTCTCAGGAATTTCTATGTCTGCTTTAAAAAGCATTGATAAAATGTATGTTATTATCCTTGTTTTATATTTAATTGCCATCATTGCTTCAAACGTATCCGTTTATGTAAGACAAAACAAAATCGAGGTTATCGACAATGAAAATAAATAAGTTCTTAAAAGCAGCAAAAATTGCTAGTAATGTTTTGATTCCTCTTACTGCCGTTATGGTAGTCGTAAAAGAAATTACGTTCGCTAACGCCTCCGCAATAAACGATTTTCTTCACATTTCGACTCAAAAAATCATTGATGATGGAGCTCAAGAAAAGAATATTTTCTATGATTCTAAATATAAAAGTGTTGATGAACTTAGAAAGTCTAGCGAACAAATCATAGAAGAAGTAATGGATGAAGGAATTACTTTGCTAAAGAATGAGAATAATGCCTTGCCATTAAGCAAAGGCAATAGTGTGTCTTTATATGGGGCTTCTAGTGTTGATTTAGTTATCACCGGTGGTGGTTCTTCTGGAAGCAATGTAAAAGCAGTAAAAAAAGCTATTAGCCTAAAAGACGGTTTAGCCGAATCTAATCTAAGCATCAATGAAGATTTATGGAATTTTTATAAAGAAAATCCTAAATACTATCAAAAAGGGAAAATGGGAAACGATGCTTCCGGTAACCAAAACCAAGTTGGCTATTATGAAGGTTATTATACAATTGATGCCTCATGGGAAGAAATGCCAGAATCTAAAAACAATCAAGCCGATGCGGCCATTATGGTTTTAGGACGTACGGGTGGAGAAAACATTGATTTATTTAGAAATAAAGAAGAAGTTATAACCGGTAATAAAAACGTGGATGAAGTAAGCAAGACCATGTCTAGCTTTGATTATCTTGGATTATCCGATAATGAAATTAGTATTTTAAAAGGATTAAAGAATTTAAAGGATAACGGAACAATTGGAAAAATAATTGTCTTGATGAACTCAGCCAATCAAATTCAATGTGATTTCGTTGATGATCCAACTTATGGAATAGACTCTTTGCTTTGGATGGGCACTGCTAGTTCGGTTGGCACTCGATCTTTAGGAAAAATATTAGTTGGTGACATTAACCCGTCTGGCCACCTTTCCGATACGTTTTGGTACGATCATTCCAAGAACCCCGTGTATGCTAATTTTGGTAATATTGTCTATAAGAATTCCAATGAATTGAATAAGTATAGAAATGGCGAGAATCAACGTTATACCGTTTACCAAGAAGGCATTTATAATGGCTATAGATACACTGAAACTCGATACGAAGACTCTATTTTAAAAGGCGATACATCTTTTAAATACGATAATTGCGTTTCTTATCCTTTTGGATATGGATTAAGCTATTCGAAATTTTCCTATTCAAATATGAATGTCGATGTTTTAACTCAAGATAACGAAACCATTTATTCAGTCAGCGTTGATATTAAAAATGATGGTTTTGTCCCTGGGAAAGGAGTGGCCGAGCTTTATATTCAAAAGCCCTATACTTCCTATGATGTCCAATATAAAGTCGAAAAGCCTTCTGTGGAACTTGTAGGTTTTGAAAAATCTAAACTACTAGAGCCTGGTGAAAGCCAAACCTTAACTATTAATGTCAAGGAAAAGGAATTGGCATCCTATGATTCCAATTATGCCCAAACTTATGTTATAGGTTCTAATGCCCCTTCTGATTTATATCGCTTTACAATTGCTAGTGATGCCCATGAAGCCATAAACAATATTCTTTCTTCTAAAGGATATTCTTCTTCTGATGGAATGGATAAGAACGGAAATGTAGATTTGGTCCGGTCGACATATATTGATTTTTCTGATTCTAAATATTATTCGAATTCTTTTATCGATAATGCTTTAGAGAATTCTAAAGAACGTTATAGTGGGGATGATATTAATTTCGGAGTAGCTTTTATAACAAATCAATTTGACAAGGTTGATTTCCAAAAATACAGCGGTTTCGAATCTGAAGAAAGAAATCAGCCATATATGTCTAGAAATGATTTTGAATCGACTTCTTTTAAAACGATTTCTTTAAGTGCTTCTAGCAAACTGGCCAATGATCAAAAAACATATCAATTAAGAAAAGATAACATTCCTTATCCTACCTATGGGGCTTCTAATGATTTAAAGCTATTGGATTTAAGAAACGATGAAGAAGGAAATTTAAGGCCATATAATGATCCGTTATGGGATAAATTGCTCGATCAAATGAGCTTTGAGGAAACCGTTAACTTATTAAAAGATGGGTTAAGGGCTACTCAAACCGTTCCTTCTGCCGTAGCCAGCAAAACATTTCAACAAAATGGTGCGATTGGTCCAGTACAAGCTTATGGAAGTAATTCTAGTGGTTCTACATTCGAAGGTTGGGCTTCTTATTACCAATCGGGAATTGGTGAATATCCTTCGATATTTCCTTGTAATGGTATAGTTGCCGCCACTTTTAACAAGTCTTTAATTGAAGCTTTAGGAGAACAGCTTGGGGAAGAATGCTCCTGGGCTGGCTATAATGGAATTTACGGTCTAGGAGTTAATTTGCATAGGGGCGCATATAATGGACGTGCTTTTGAATATTATTCCGAAGATCCATATTTAACTGGAATTTCTTCTGGCTATGAAAGCAAAGGCATTCAATCAAAAGGTGTTTTTGTTATCTTAAAACATGCCGTTTTAAATGAACAAGAAAGTTATAGGTATGGAATTTGTTCTTGGTCAAATGAGCAGACAATTCGCGAACTGTATCTAAAGCCGATTCAAATTTGCATTGATACCGGTGACGAGCTTGGTATGCTTGGCATCATGACTGGATTAAATAGACTTGGAGCAGTTTGGTCTGGTGCGCAAGGATTTACAAATACTGTTTTGCGTGCTGAGTTCGGCATGAACGGATACATTATTTCTGATTTCTTCCAAAACTATATGTCTCCTGCGAATGGAATATTGGCTGGTAGCGATTTGCCTGATGGAACTACGGGGGCTGGTGCTAATGTTAGCGAGACAAAAGATGGCATTTCAGCAGACTTAAATCAATATCGAGAAGGGTATGGAGAATTTGCTTGGGCTATGAGAGAAAGCGCCCATAGAGTTCTATATACAATATCTAGAAGCAACGTTTTAAACTTTACTTCTAGCGCGATGAAAATTGAAATAATTACCCCTTCTTGGCAAAGCGGTATAAAAGCTGGCTAGATTTCTTTAATTGTTTTAGTTTCAATTTCTGTTACATCGCTTATTATTTTATTGGTACTAGAAAAAATCAGTCCCTTAAAGAAAAGAAGTAATAAAGAATTATGAAACTAATATCGTTTGTCGTTCCTTCCTATAATGCTAGCAAATACCTCGATAAAGTAATCCCTTCTTTATTAGTTGGAGGAGACGAGGTTGAAATCATTATCGTTAACGATGGTTCTAAGGATAATACTTTAGAAATTGCTAAGAATTATGAAAAAGAAAATAGCAACGTTATTGTCATAGATAAAGAAAATGGTGGGCATGGTTCAACGATTAATGAGGCCATTAAAGTTGCTAATGGTTTGTACTTTAAATGCGTGGATGCCGATGATTGGCTAGACAAAGATGCTTTATTATCTTTATTAGAAAGAATTAAAGCTGATATAGAGAATAAGAAGTCGCCGGATTTATATTTGACTAATTTTGTTTATGAAAACATTTCTAAAAATAAGCAAGACGTGTGGTCGTTAAAAAAGTATTTTAAAGTGGGTGAAGTTCTTTCTTGGAAAGACATTAAGCCATTTAATGTCAAAGATTTTTTGATGATGCATATGTTTGTTTATAAACTTGATATTTTAAAGCAATCTAAATTATCTTTGCCCTTGCATACTTTTTATGTTGATAACCTTTATGTTTATAAGCCTCTTTATTATGTAAATACCATTTGTTATCTCGATTTGAATTTATATAGATATTATGTAGGTAGGAACGATCAATCCGTTTCTTTTGAGCAAGTTGATTTAAAATATGATCATCAATTAAGGGTCTTTGAAGAAGCTAGCTTATACTATACAAAAGAAGACTTATTAAAGCTTAACAAGCCTCATTATAAAGAAATGATCCGAGCTTATTTTACTATATTATGGCTAACTCAATATTATTGCTTGCTCGGGAAAAGAAAAGGAAAATATAAAGAATATAAAGCCGTTTTGCGTGAATTTAAAAAAGAAAATCCTTCTTTCTATTCTTTAATTCATAGGAATTTCTGTTACTTTATGTATTCGCTTCTTTTACCTATTTTAAAAAAAGCCTTAGTCAATATTGGCTACCATTTTGTTATAAAAAAGACTTCATGGAATTAACATGAAAAGAAATATTTTTTTAATAACATTGTTCTTTTTGCCTTTAGGCTCTTTTTTGCTTTGTAGTTGTGGACAAGAAAGTTCTTCATCTTTAGATACTTCTTTTGATTCCTCGTTAGATTCTTCTATTGACGATGACATCATCATTGACGAAGGCCCTCTTATTACTTCTAGGGTTATTAAATGTTATTCTTTGAATTCCACTTACGTTAGTTCTTATTCTCCTTTAGATAGTTTTAATAAAGAAAATTTTAATGTTTATGGAAATAAAAATAACTACAGGTCTTTATTGAAATTCAATTTAAGTCCTTATTATTTAAATAGGATTAATGATATTTCTTTAGTCCTTAGTTTTGAAAAAGATTCTATTTCTTTTTCTTCTTTTTCCCCAACGATTAGATATGGCTATGCTAATTGGGATATAGAAGATGGTATCAATTGGAATAATAAATCTTCTTATTTTCTTTGGAGCAAAGACAATGAGATTTTCTACTCTTCCTCTAATGTTAAAATAATTAAAAAAGAAGTAGATTCTGTTCATTTTAATTCGTTACTTTTTTCTAATTTAACCTTGCAAAAAGACAATATAAATTTAGAAATTGCCGATTCAAATAATGTTATGGCAAGTTTTTATTCATCTAATTATGGCGATAAAAATTTTAGGCCATATTTAGATATAAATTATTCTTTTTCTTCTAAGGCTATTGAACTAGCGTCAAGATGGAAATCTTTTAGAAAAGAAGATCCTACTTTTTCTATATTTTTAAAGGGGGAAAGAAAAGACGAATTAGAGGAATTTTATATTGATTACAATGCTTTGAATGAAGATGATTTGGATATTTTTAATCTAAATCTTGATTATAAAAAGGGAAATAAAAATTATTCTATTGCCGATTCTATCTCTTATTTTAAAAATTATTTAAATATTTCATTAAATGGGATTTTCTTTTCTTCGAAGGGAAAAGAAAAAGGGGACGGTACTAAGTCTAATCCTTATAATGATTTAAACTTAATTGATG
>DOQE01000053.1:0-3146 GCA_003512585.1 Bacillota bacterium
ACTATTATGGATTATCCTTCCAATATGGACATGTGGGACCATAATTTACAATATTTTACCCCAATTGAAGACGATTCTAGGTTTGAAGGAAAAGGATTTGCTACTACGGATGGCCTTATCATGACTTCCTTTTATAACAATTCTCAATTAGCAAATAATTTGCAATCCCTTGGAATAACTTCTCTTTCTTTTACAAAACTAGAAATGTTTATAAATAAAACGTCTTCTAAAAGCAATGACTCGGTAACATTTTTATTTACTATAAAGGCTAATGGAGTCGATTATGCTTGCCAATATGATTATATCAACTTTTCTATTTCAAATATTGAAGCCGTGGATGAGTTTTATTCTACTTTAACTAGTAAGGAGGCAATTTAAATGAAGAAAAAATTATTGATGGGTTTGTTTTTATTTCCTTTAATCTTTTCTTGTTCTAATGGCGTTGATTCTTCTAAAACTTTCGATAGCGAAGAAAAAGAAAGCTCTAGTTTAGAAGAAGTTGATGAATTTATTGAAGTCAAATGGAATAAGGGTGATAAGGTTAATAAAGAAATAAGCACAAGCGGTACATTTATTGATGTTGCCATAGGTGAGATTCTATCCGTTGGCTGTTCTTATACCTTTGGTTATAAATATACTTCTGGCTCTGCTTCTTCAAGCCGAGTTGAAGTTTCTTCTAATGGCGTTTGCGAGATTACTTCTAGCGTTGATAATAGTTTTACTTTAAAAGGGCTAAGGCAAGGGGAGACAATATTAAAACTCTATGATGTTGATGGAGTATTGCGTTACCGAAACAAGATTACTTTTAGAAACATTTTATCTAAAGAAGAAATGTTAGACTTCATAGTCAATAAAGTTGATCATTATGAATCTCAATATGCCAAAGGAATGAATATTTATTTTACATCTAGCTCGACTGGGCAAGTCACTGGTAAGGATGGAAATGACGAGCTAACTGCCCCGATTACATTTGGATTTGAATATAGCGGTACCTTTGGAGAGTATGAATATAAATTAACGGTTACCGATTATGATGCTTCTTCTTCTGGCACGACTTTGGTTTTAAATACCATTTACGTCAATAAGAATGGATATGCAATCCATCCCTGTACTTCTGATGCGGTAGTTGATTACTTCATACCCGTTTTTCAAGAATAAAGAAAGGAAATTATTATGAAAAAAGGTTCATTATTATTAGTTTTGTCATCATTGACATTGATTTCTTGCGGAGAATCCCCCTCCTCTATTTTTGATAATAGTCAAGAGGAGTCAACGACAAGCGGAAGCGTTATTTCCCCCTCTATTCCTGATGAAGAAGAGGAAGAATATGTCATTAAGATTGTCGCTCAATCTAACGTTACCATTACCTCATCTAAAGAAAAGGCGAAGCAAGGTGAAACCATTACTTTAACAGTTTCGGTCGATGATGGTTTTAAGTTAGTTGCCTTGTTAATGAACGGTGAGGCGTTAACGGTTATTAATAATCAAGCAACATTTATCATGCCTAATGAATCGGCAACTATTTCCGCTACTTTATCAGTTGATGGAGATGTGACTCTTCAAGGTGGCCTAGTTGGCGTTTTAAAAGAAGAAGTCAAGGGAAGTGGACTTTATGTTGCCCGTAATATTAAAGTAAACGGAGAGACCCCATTTTCTTTTGTCGTAGGCAATCAAGCTTTGTCGATGAGCGATGTCGATCCAAATAAATGTTTTGCCTCCATCAGTTCGAATTATGGTCACACAAAAACCGGTACTTATGATGAAAATCTTCGCATCGCCGGTGGGGCTACCTATGATTTTTATTACGACGATAATGCCGATGTCGATGCCGGAAGGTGCTATGTAAAAAAAGTAAGCCAAGATGCTTTGCCAAGCGACGTTGGCAGCTTTGGAGCATTATTTGATGGACAGGCAAGAAGCGAGTCAACCATGAATGTAGATGGGGTTTCTTCTATTTCCTATTCCAATGGAATCACTGACACGAAATATGAATATACTAACTTTACTAATGGTTCAAAGGCCTTAGTAACTAAACTAAGCAATGGATCATCTAAAGGAGTGGTTTCTAAAAAGATTAAAGACAATGTATATTCAGTTGTCGATACTTATGTTGAATATGGAGAAAATTACGCGACTGGATTAAATTCTTCCTCCTATTCTAGCAAATATGCAATCGTAGATTTGGAATCTAGTGTTGCCGATGGCTATTCAAAATTCCAAAAAGCTAGACACGAGGCTGAATTCGAAGCCCATAAATTCTCCCACGGGTTAGAAAGTTTGCGTTTCGATATCATGGATGCTTACTATATCGGCTTTGATTCATCTACTTATGGTACGGATGGGCTTGGATTATTTGATAGAAAAGTTGTTTCTACCGCTAAAGCTAAAGGATTTGATGTTGCTCTTGATTCGTATAGAGAAATAGATACAAGCAACTCTACTAACGTCTCTGATTCAGATAAGGAAACTTCTTATTATTTATATGATGTTGATATTTCCTTTGATAAGGCAGGAAGGCCTTTATCAGGAACTTATGTTGGTAAAAAATTTGGTAAGGATGCCTATGATTTTTCTACCCATACCTTAATTGATCCAACTAAATTTACGACAATCGGTGATTTAAGTTTCACTTTTACTTATGGCGATGCAACAAAAGAAAACGATTTTGATGATACTTCTTATTTTACTTCTTCCTTGACTGCTGCGATTTATGATGAAAATCTAGGCGAAGACTATAAAAACAAAAATGCCATTCAACTAAAATCTAGCGATACGAATATTTCTTCTTATCTTACCCTTACAAGTGATAAAACTACGGCTCTAGATTTATCTAATTTCGTAATAATGGCTTCTAGCGATACTAGCGTTATTGGCCCTAGAAATACCTTTGAACCTTTCTATTTTGTAACAAAGAAAGGCGGGAAAGCCATTTTAACCATTGGCAATCCTGCCTTGCCTGAACTTCCATCGGTCCAAATTGAAGTTGAAGTAGTGGCCAATATCACTGTCAGAGGCTTTTACATGACCGGGGAAAATGGTATGTATACATCCCTTTTGCAAAGGTCAGATGCTTTTACCATAGAAACTGGATGCAAATATAAATTTAGGGTTTACGGTTCACCAAAAGATGTCGATGTCCCATTTAG
>DOQE01000053.1:3170-3302 GCA_003512585.1 Bacillota bacterium
ATAAGGATTTAATCGATATATCGGTTACCTATGAAAAAGATGGGCATTATTACATAACTTATGATGCACGGAAGGCCAAGGTTACTAGTCAAGAAACAATCAAGGTTACGCTTGATTCCCCTTATTATGGAG
>DOQE01000141.1:0-1604 GCA_003512585.1 Bacillota bacterium
TTAATTAGGCCATCTAGAGTTGTAGGCAAGATGCTTTCTTTTAAAAAAGAAGATATAGAAAGCAACATACAAATAGGCTATTTAGACGCGAGTAAATTATTAGGCAACAATAAAGGCTATAGATATACATTCAAATCCAATAAAGCCATGATGGAAATAGCAAATAAACATATGTCGATGTTAACAAAAAAAGGCATCAAAAAAGCTTTAAAGTCTATTGATATGCTTTTTAAAAACGTAAAATGGAAACTAGAAAAGAATAGCTTAAATGTCTTTTTGCTAAACTTAGAAAGAGTATTGGAAATATATAATATCGATTATAAAAAAGAATACGGCATCGAACAAATAAGTAGAATCTTATTTAATGCGGCTTCCATTTATATAGAAAACAAAAACGATGCAAACGATAAAGAAAAATTAGCTTTAAACCTTTTGCTTTGGAAGCAAGATATAAATGAAACAAAAAGTGAATATTCCTTGCTGGATGAAGTCTTAATGAATTCTATTTTTGATTAAAAATCAAAAGAAAGAAGCGAGAAATATATTGCATATTTAGATAAATTCTTAAACCTAAAATACCCATCTATTCCAAAACTATATTTAATTGTAGAGTCAACGTTTTCTATCTTGGGTTCAATCTTAGACAAGTTATTTAAATCTTCTCCCATAAAAAAAGATGGGGTTCCTGTATATTCTCCCTTATCAGCTTGAATAAAAGAGACATCGCCATACA
Organism: Bacillota bacterium; assembly: GCA_003512585.1. Taxonomy (GTDB): domain Bacteria; phylum Bacillota_I; class Bacilli_A; order RFN20; family CAG-826; genus Alloenteromonas. The sequence continues at coordinate 734 of DOQE01000141.1, forward strand.
ATTTGTCTTTAGAAGCAATAAATGAAACCGATCTTCCATCTTCTTTATTGGCCCGGCATTGTATAAAGCCTTCATTAGAACCTTCGCCCCTTTTAATTTCTTCTCCATGAAAAGAAAAAGTCCTATGAAGCGAATCTTCTACATCAAAATCATAATTAGTAAGTAAACTGCCAGATTTAGTAACTTTAATAGAAGAAGGAACAATTTCTAAATAATAGGATTGCTTTTCTTCACTAGACTCCTCAATAAAAGAATAAGAAGAATCGCTTTCTAGACTAGAAGATAAACTAGAAGAACTACTACTTTCTTGCAAAGAAGAAGATTCTTCAATAATTTCATCGCTAGAAACTACTTCTAACTTAGAAGAAGAGTCTGAACAAGCAGATAGAAGAAGTAAAGAGAGTAAAAAGAATGAGAATTTATTCATAATGCACTTATTTTAACAACAATAAAGGAATTTAAAGCCTATAAAGTTGTCTTTTTTTAAAGAAATAATCATAATTTATTTGCAAATGAAAGGATTAAATAATGTCTAATAAAAATTGGGACCTAACTTACTTTTTCAAAAGCCAAGAAGACTTTGATAAAGCCTTGGAAAATTTTAAAAAATACAAAGATGAGTTCATTACATATAAAGGAAAACTAAACGATGAAGAAAAATTGAAAAAATTCCTTCGTCTAGAAAAGAAATCAAACGTTGATTTGGCTAGACTATATTTCTATGCCGAAATGGCTAGCGATTTAGACAAAACAAATGTTAAAAATTCTTCAAACCTCGCCAAAGTAGAACTTGCCGTTAATGATTTATCTTCATCAACTAGTTTCGAATCGCCAGAACTTTTGTCGCTAGGAAAAGAATATTTAGAAAACT
>DOQE01000141.1:1660-3727 GCA_003512585.1 Bacillota bacterium
AGTTTGAGGAATTTTCCTTCTCGTTTAGAAAGCTTTTTGACCAAAGCGAATATGTTTTAAGCAAAGAGAAAGAAGCCTTGCTAAGTTGCTTTAATTCCTTAAGCGGGGAAGGCGGAAATCTATATAGCCAATTGACTGTCGCGGATAGGCAAAACAAAAAAGCCAAGCTAAAAAGTGGCGAAGAAGTCGAAGTAAGCATGTCAAATTGGTCGAGTCTAATTGAAAAAAGCGAATGCGAAGAAGATAGACAAGCAATATTTGAAGCTTTATACCAATATTATTTCGATCATAAGTCAACTTATGGAGAAATATATAATCTAGTTTTGCAAGACCAGCTATCAACAATGAAAGCTAGGGGCTATAAATCAATATTGCAAAGCCATTTGGTTAATTCAAAAATACCAGAGGAAGTATTTAAAAACCTAATTGAAGTAGTTTCTTCTAACACTGCTCCACTTAAAAAATATTATGAATTAAGAAGAAAAGCATTAGGATTAAAAAAACATCGTTCCTACGATAGGTTTTTGCAACTTGCCTCCACAAGCAAAAAATATAGTTATGAAGAGGGAAAAGAACTCTTCTTTGACTCAATTAAGGATTTGCCTTTGGATTTCCAAAACAAAGCCCATGAAGTATTAAAAGATGGCTTTGTTGATGTCGAGGCAAAAAAGGGAAAAAGAACAGGGGCCTATTCCAATGGCGGTTATGATTTCCACCCGTTCATCTTGTTAAATTGGAATAGCGAGCTTAGCGATTGTTTCACTTTGGCTCATGAATCAGGACATTCCATCCATACTTTATATAGCGAAGAAGCTCAACCAACCTTAAAGCAAGACTATACTATTTTTGTAGCGGAGATAGCTTCTACTTTTAACGAACATAATTTATTGGATTATTTATTAAAAGATGATTCTTTAACAAAAGAAGACAAAATCTATCTATTGCAAAAATCAATCGATGAAATCGTTTCTACTTTCTATCGTCAAACCTTATTTGGCCAATATGAGTATGAAATAAGCTTATTGGCAGAAAAAGGAGAACCAATAAACTATGAAGTTTTATGCAATAAAATGAAAGAACTTTATAATCTTTATTACGGCATAGACATAGAAGAAGAAAAATATAAAACATTTGTTTGGGCTTATATACCTCATCTTTTCTACACGCCATTTTATGTCTATCAATATGCGACAAGTTTTACCTCTTCCATGCTAATTTATGAAAGAGTTAAAAACAAAGAGCCCGAAGCGTTCTCTAACTATATAAAATTACTTAAATAAGGTGGATCTGAATATCCTGTTGAACAAGTAAAAGAGGCAAATGTTGATTTAACGAAAAAAGAACCATATCTATCCGTTGTTAGAAGAATGGAAGAATTAGTTGATAAATTAGAGGAGTTACTTAAATAAGCAAAAGGAAGCCGAATCAAATGGCTTCCTTTTTATTTTGCTTTTTCTTTTCCTTTTCCGTTTTCTTTAAAGCCTTTAATTCGGCTTTTTTTGCCTTTTTTAGCATTTTTTTGCTAACTATAGGTTCTTCTACTATTTTAGCTTCATCAAGAGGAGGAATTTCATTCTTTATTTCGTTATTATTTGGCTTATCGGTTTTACCATTTATTGAATCAAGAAGATTTTGCCTTTCCTTTCTTATGGCAAAATCCATCCGCTTAGAATATAGTTCATCTAGTTCTTTCTCTTTTAGCTTAGATAGCATACTTATAATGTCTTTTTTAATAAATTCATAAGCATCTTTAGATAAGGTCTTATTTGAATCGATAGCAAATTCATTGCTAAAAAGAAGCAACAATAAATCATCAAACTTCTTCTTTTTAAAGTAATAATTAAACTTCTTTTTCAATTCTTTCTTTTTTGACTTTTCATCTGTGCTTTTTATTAAAAATTTTAAGCGTTTGTAAATAGGCTTATATTTTCTTAAAGGCAAATGATTATCAAAAAAACAAAACAATAAAGAAAGAAAAGAAGATCCCAAGCAAACATAAGTAGATATAGAACAAACAAGCGGGATTAGAGAATGAAAATCTTCCGGAATATAGCTTAATAAAAATAA
>DOQE01000073.1:0-281 GCA_003512585.1 Bacillota bacterium
GAAGGGGAAGAAGGGTATGGGTATTGTACCCAGTTTATTCTTCGTTTGGCTAAAGAAGGGGAAGGAAAGAAAAATTTTGTTGAGAAAAATTTCATAAAGTTTTTATCCGCCCATGGGAAATCGGTTGTAACGGTTAAAGATGACGACATTGTAAAAGTGCATGTTCATACCCTTACTCCTGGAAATATGCTTAATTACGCCCAGCAATTCGGTGAGTTCGTTACAATTACGATCGAGAATATGTCTGAAGAACATAGAAACATCGAACAAGGACATAAGGC
>DOQE01000073.1:305-4912 GCA_003512585.1 Bacillota bacterium
TAAAGAAGAAAATAAAGAGCAAAATGAACCTAAAAAAGATATGGGCTTGGTATGTGTTTCTTCTGGTGCGGGTTTAGATGAAATGTTTAAAGAACTTGGGGCTGACGTAATAGTCTCGGGTGGCCAAACAATGAACCCTTCTACCGAGGATTTTGTCAATGCGATAAAAAAAGTCAATGCCAAACATGTAATCTTGCTTCCTAATAATTCCAATATAGTTATGGCGGCTTCCCAAGCTTGCGATGTTATGGAAGGCAGTGATGTTTCGGCTATGGTGGTTCCCTCTAAAACCATTCTTCAAGGCATGAGTTCTGCCATGATGTATAACCCTGATGGGGAATTTATGGATGTCTATGAGGAAATGAAGGACGCTTTAAAAAACGTTAAATCTGGTTCCGTTACCTATTCTATAAAAGATACCGACATAGATGGAGTCCATATAACCAAGGGCTTTTATATGTCCATGAAAGACAAGAATATTGTTTCTTGCGTCAAGGATAAGCTAGAAGCCCTTTATGATTTGATAGACTCTTTGATAAAAAACGATTCTTCCATTCTAACCGTTATCCTTGGAGAAGATATAAGCAAAGAAGAAGAGGCTAAGATTAACGATACTTTAATGGATAGATATGGCAGCGATATAGATATTGACATAAAACGCGGCGATCAGCCTGTTTATTCTTTCCTTGTTGGGGTTGAATAAATCATTTGTTTAGTCTACTAGCTATATAAAAGTATAGTAAAATACTTTCATGAAGCTTGTTACTTCACCTAAACTTAATTCTTTATTAATGGATATGGGGATTCATTCCTATTACGGGGTGATTTGCCATATGCCTAGAAAATATGAATCTTTTTTCCCTAGTTCTAAAATAGCCTTATTGAATTTAAAAGATAAAGACAGGGTTTGCTTAGAAGGAAATTTAATAGGTAATATAAAAACGGTTAGGTTTTCTTCCTCTTCAAATTCGAGGTTTTATTTTCATAATGATATAGACGAAGAAGATTATGAAATTTTAGCCTGGAATAGACCTTATTTAAGCAAGGAACTATTCAATGATGATAAATTGACCCTGAATTGCATTTATGACCAATCTAGACATGTAATGAATTTATTGTCTTTTAAAAAGACTTCTTCTTTATCAAGCCGTCTTTTGCCTTTATATTCCTTGCCTTCTTCTTACCCAGAATATTCATTTAGAAGTCTAGTAAAAAAAGCCTTAAATGAATTATCTGGTTCAATTTATGATCGAATTCCTACTTTATTTAGGAATAAATATAAACTTATATCTAGAGAAGAAGCATTCAATAAAGTTCATTTCCCTTCTTCCTTAGAAGATATTAGGCAAGGAATGAGAACTTTAAAGTATGAGGAAGCCTTAACTTTTTCTTTGCATAATGTCTTAATAAGAGAAGAAAATGCTTTATTAAGGAGAGAAAGGAATAATGCAATTTCTAGAAAGAAATTGGATGAGTTTATTCTTTCCTTGCCGTTTTCTTTAACCGAAGACCAAACTAAAGTTGTTAATGAAATACTTTTAGATATGTCTTCTCCTAAATTAATGTATAGATTATTGCAAGGGGATGTCGGCAGTGGAAAAACCTTAGTAGCCTTGATAGCCACTTATGCAAATTATTTAAGGGGTGAGCAAACTGCCTTAATGGCCCCGACTTCTTCTTTAGCTAAACAGCATTATGATTATTTTTCTTCTCTTCTATCTAAACTGGGAATAAAAGTAACCTTATTGGTTGGGTCTATGGGCAAGAAGGAAAAAGAAGACGCTTTAGAAGAAATAAAAAATGGTAATTCTAATGTTGTTATCGGGACTCATGCCTTGTTTTCTAAAGACGTCTTTTATGCAAATTTAGGTTTAGTTTTGATTGATGAACAGCATAAATTTGGCGTTAATCAAAGAACTACATTGGCAAATAAAGGGAATAATGCCGATTTATTGTTAATGTCAGCTACCCCAATACCAAGGACTTTATCTTTGACTTTATATGGTGATTTGGACGTTTCTACCTTAAATCATTTCCCTTTCAAAAAAAGAGATGTAAAGACAGTTATAGTCGAAGAAAAGTCTAAAAAGATATTATCGGGTTTAAAATATTGCCTAGAAAATAAGAAAAAAGCCTATGTCATTTCTCCTCAAATAGAAAAAGGAGAAGGAAATTCTAGTTGTCTAGATGTTTATAAAAAATTGGAAAAAAGATTTCCAGGACTAGTAAGTTTATGCCACGGGAAAATGAATGAAGAGGAAAAAGAACAAGCCTTAAACGAATTCAAAAGTGGCAAGAAACCTATTTTGGTAGCCACTTCGATTGTAGAAGTAGGTATCGATGTAAAAGATGCAAATTTAATGATAGTTTTTTCTCCAACTAGTTTTTCTCTTTCTTCCCTTCATCAATTAAGGGGTAGGATAGGAAGAGATGGAGAAAGAAGCTATTGTCTTCTAGTAAGCGATAAAGGATTAGAGGCGGACAAATTAAAAGTTTTAGTCGAAAGCAATGACGGGTTTAAAATTGCCGAGGAAGACCTTCGCCTAAGAGGCCCAGGGACTTTAGCGGGAGTAAAGCAAAGCGGATTGCCTAATTTTAACTTCGTTGATTTATCTTCCGATTTGATGATGTTTGCTAAAGCTAGAGAAGACGCATCCTACATTTTTGCCCATAAAGAAGAAAAACAATTCAATTTTATTCTTTTTAATGCAAAAAAAGAGGTTGAAGGCGCAAGCCTTGCTTAAAAAAGAAAAGAAAGTTGGTATACTTTATCTTATGAGTAGTGAATTCATGCCTTTATATAGAAAATTCGGCATATTGCCAAAAAATGAAGAGCTTTATAGACTTGCCTTTACCCATTCTTCTTATAATGGGATGGCAGGTACCCGTCATCAAGATTATGAACGCTTGGAATTCTTAGGCGATTCGGTAATTGGGATGGTTGTTTCCGATTTGTGTTATTCCCTTCATCCTAACATGGAACAAGGGCAATTAAGCGTTTTAAAAGCTCAATTCATTAGGTCAAGTTCGGAAGCCGAATATTGTAAAAAACTAGGTTTAAACGAATATATAAAAGTCGGAGCCAGCTTTAGTAAAGAAGCAAAAAACAATACTTCTTTATTAGAAGATGTCTTTGAATCTTTTGTTGGGGCCATTTATCTAGACCAAGGAATAAACTTTGCTTTAAATTTTGTTAGGAAAGTCTTTTATGAAGATGTTTCCAAAGCCCAAATAAATTATGCGATTAACCCTAAATCTTATTTACAAGAAGCCATGCAAGCCGACAACAAGGAGTCTGTTACTTACAAAATCATAGAAGAAAGAGGAAACGCGAGCGAGAAAGTGTTTTTGGCTGGTGTTTATTTTGAAGGTAGAGAAATAGGCAGGGGAGAAGGCCATAATAAAAAAATGGCCGAAACCGAAGCGGCAAAAGATGCTTTATCAAGAATGTCATTACCGGAGCAATAATATATGGGACTATTTTCGTTTTTAAAGAATAAATTTGTTGGAAAGAAAGAAGATAAATCGGTTCAAACTTATGAAAAAGGCTTGACGAAAAGCAGGAAAGCTTTTGCCTCGAAACTAGATGAACTAAGCAAACGTTATTCTAAGGTCGATTCTTCTTATTTTGAAGAATTAGAGGAAATATTAATTGAATCCGATGTTGGGGTTGCCCTTTCTTTAAAACTTTGCGAAGAATTATTAGATAAATCGATTAAAGAAAAAATTAGTGAGCCAAAGAAAATAAATGAAGCTTTAATCGATTTGATGTTTGTCGATTATGCGACTAGCGGGGATTCGATTCAAAACGAAATATCTTTTAATTCAAAACCTACTGTTTTGCTTGTTGAAGGGGTAAACGGAGTTGGAAAAACTACTACCATTGCTAAACTAGCTTATCGTTATAAAAATAAAGGCAAGAAAGTAATGTTAGTAGCTGGCGATACATTTAGGGCCGGGGCCGTTGAACAATTAAAGATTTGGGCCTCTAGGCTAGATATTCCTATCGTCTATGGTTCTCCTAATAGCGACCCGGCATCCGTTGCTTTTGATGGGGCAAAAAAAGCTAAAGAAGAAGGCGTCGATTTATTAATTGTAGATACGGCTGGAAGGCAACAAACCAAAAGTAACTTAATGCAAGAACTTGGGAAGATTAATAGGGTCTTAAGCAAAGAAATAGAAGGGGCTCCCCAAGAAACGTTCCTAGTAATCGATGGAACAACCGGGCAAAATGGCGTTCTTCAGGCCAAAGCCTTTAAAGAAGTATCTCCATTAACCGGCATTGTAGTTACTAAAATGGATGGAACTTCTAAAGGTGGGATCATTTTATCCATCCGTACTGAACTAGGTGTTCCGGTCCGCTTTATGGGACTAGGTGAAAAAATGGAAGATTTGGAAGAATTCGATCTTTCTAAATATTTATATGGCTTGTTGCTAGGTAATGAAGATGAGCAAGCTTGATCAAATAAAGGAAAAAGAAAGGCAATACGTCTTGCTTAAAATATATGGTTGTTTGCTTTCTTCTAGGCAAAAAGAAGATCTCTCTTCTTACCTTGGATTTGATTTGTCATTATCTGAAATCTCTAATGAATTGGGGGTATCTAAAG
>DOQE01000073.1:4928-6495 GCA_003512585.1 Bacillota bacterium
GCCGCCATATCAGACTCCATTCACAAAGCCATTTCTAATTTAGAGTATTTTGAGTCAAAACTTCATTTGTATCAAAAAGGATTAATTCTTAAAGAGAAGATAATAGAAATAGAAAAAAGCAAAGACGAAAAAGAAAAACTAGATTTGTATAGAAACTTAGGGAAGGACATTATCGATGGCATTTGAATCTCTATCTGACCGTTTTGGGTCAATATTTAAAAAATTAAGAGGCCAATCTCGATTAAGCGAATCCAACATGGATGAAATGCTAAAAGAGATCAGGGTGGCCTTATTAGAAGCCGACGTCAATTTTAAAGTAGTCAAATCCTTTGTTAACGACGTTAAGGAAAAAGCCGTTGGAATGGATGTCTATTCCAAAGTCAATCCATCCCAAATGGTTGTTAAAATTGTTCACGACGAAATAGAAACCCTTTTAGGCGATGAGCAATGCGGGATTAATTATTCCAAAAATGGCTTAACAACCATAATGCTAGTGGGCTTGCAAGGGACTGGTAAAACAACTACGGCTGGCAAACTAGCCTACTTGCTTCAAAAAGAAGGAAAGAAAGTAATGCTAGGGGCCTTAGACGTTTATCGTCCTGCCGCGATAGAACAATTAAAAACAGTAAGCCAGGATGTTGGCTGCTCTTTCTTTTCTTTAGGCATAACTAATCCCATTGATATAGCTATTAAAGCCAAAGAGAAAGCCAAAGAAGAAGGCATGGATGTCTTACTTTTAGATACGGCTGGCCGACTTCAAATCGATGAGGCCTTAATGGAAGAATTAAAAAAGATTAATCATGAGGTCCATCCAGAAGAAGTCCTTCTTTTGGTTGATGCCGCTTCAGGGCAAGATAGCGTTAACGTTGCGAACGCTTTCAATGCTGATTTGCGCTTAACTGGATTAATTATGTCAAAACTCGATGGCGATGCTAGGGGTGGGGCTGCTTTATCCATTAAGTATTTGACCGGATTGCCAATAAAATTTGCCGGTATCGGGGAGAAAAAGGACGATTTAGAGATTTTCTATCCTTCAAGAATGGCCGATAGAATCCTAGGGATGGGAGATATAGTTACTTTAGTAGAAAAAGCTAAGGCCAATATTGACGAAAAACAAGCTGAAAAAGATGCGAAAAAGATGCTCGATGGCGAGTTTACCCTTGAAGATATGCTAAAACAAATGAAAATGGTTAGGCGCATTGGCTCTCTTGGAGCCATAGCCAAGATGATTCCTGGCATGCCTAAATTAACCGATGAGCAAAAAAGCGGTGCCGAAAAAGAGATGAAAATCTTTGAATCGGTTGTAAATTCCATGACTCCATATGAAAGAAGGCATCCTGAAATTTTGAGGTATTCCCATAAAAATAGGATTGCCAAGGGTTCTGGATTAACTAATGCTGACGTCAATAGGGTCTTAAGGAAATACGACCAATCCAAAGCCATGATGAAACAATTAAAACAATACCAAAAATCCGGAAAAGGACCATCTTCTTTTAATGGATTTATGAAATAAAGAGGGAGCATTTATGAGCGATGACATTTTATATAAGCCGCGCGATCTATATGT
>DOQE01000073.1:6538-6935 GCA_003512585.1 Bacillota bacterium
AATTTGATTCCTTAAAGGTCGAATCAAAAGTTGATCCTAGTTCGAATTCGATCCACGTTAAAGAATATAACGACGCTAAAAGCAAACAAGATAAAAAAGAAACCGAGTTATCTTCTTGCAACAATAAGAAAATTTTTGTTTTGATTCTGGATATATTATTTTGGGTTGTAGGGGTGATTATGGCCGTAATGGCTTTTGTTCCTACATTTAATTATATTCTTCTTCTTATTGGGATAGCTTTAATTGGCTTGGCCATAGGTTTTATATTTCTTTATAAAAAATTCAAAAAGCAAGCGTTAGAGCATTCTCTTGAACTAGAAAAACTTAAAGCCATAACAAAAGCAAAACTGGATATTTGTTATGCCGATATGGCCCCGTTAAACGCTTTGTTCGATTG
>DOQE01000005.1 GCA_003512585.1 Bacillota bacterium
ATGAGATGAGTAATGATTTTAAAGAATACCTTACTCCTTTGATTGAAGGCGAGACTCCAATCAAATTTAAAAATGGTATTTTTGAAATCGCCTCATTAAAAAAGATAAAGGCTTAATTCGACATAAAAAGAAAAATGTATAATTAGAATCCGCTAGTCTTGAATATGGCTATTTTTAAGCCTAAACTTACTACGTAAGAAATAATTATGCTTAGCAATATGAAAGAAGAAAAAATTACCTTAATCGCCCTTGTTGGTGTCTACCTAGTGGGTGTTGCTTCTTTTGTTTGTTTTTTCTTTTTGGGAAATCCGGGTTTGCCCTTAGGCTGGATTTTTGGCGGAGCTTTAATGATATTGGCTTATTTATCGATAGTTTTTAGTTCAAAGGCCATTTTAAACGGAGCGACTGGAAAAGGAGTCGGCACTTCTTTTGCCGTTATGTTTTCTTTGCTTAGAATTATTTTATTGGCTGGTGGGCTATTTCTAAGCGGCTTTTATACATATAAACTACAATCGAATTGGCTTAATGTCTGGACAGTTTTTGGTGGCTATTTGCCTCTTGGGATAGTTACTGGAATCACTGGCTTTATAAATTCGAGAAAGAGCAAAAAGGAAGTTGAATAGATGATTTCGTTAGATTTGGCTTCCATAGCTTCTAATTTCGATGGCTTCCTTGATTTTAAGATCAGTGGTCCTATTATTTCGTCTTTGACCATTATGCTTATATTGGCTCTTGTTTCCATAATTGTTGGAATAAAAGCTAGAAAAGCAGATCCAAAAAAACCGCCTAAAGGATTGCTTTTATTAATCGATAGTTTTATTTCAAAAATAAATGAATGGACCAAAGATACAATGGGTAGAGAAAATGTTGGCAATTGGCCAGCTTATTTCTTTTGCCTTTTTTCTTATTTGTTCATTTCTTTTATTTGGTCAATAACCGGTTTTCCTAGTGTCATAGATTATTTATTAGTTCCTTTTTGCTTGGCCTTAGTGATGTTCATTCTTATTCATTTTACGGCGATTAGATATCAAAAATGGGGTTATTTCCATAGATATGTCGAACCCTTAAAGATTTGGCTTCCCATTAATTTAGTTACTATGTGGACCCCAATTATTTCTACTAGTTTGCGTATGTTTGGCAATTGCTTGTCTGGGTCTGTGGTTTTAGGAATTTTAAGTTGGGCTTTACGGAAAGCCTCTTTGGCTATTTTTGGTGTTATGGGTAGTTGGGGACAAATTTTCCTTGCTCCAATTCCTTTGGCTATTTTAAATCTTTATTTCAGTCTTTTCTCTGGATTTATCCAGACCCTTGTATTCGCTTCGCTTAATGCCGTTTGGATTTCGCAAGAAATGCCGGAAGAAGAAACAATGGGTTTGCTTGCTCAAGCAACTAGAGGAAAGAATTAACCCATAGGGAGGTAATTTATGGGATTTTTACAAGCTTTACTACCAATGCTAGCAGACGCTAGCCAAGCCGGGCTAATTGCTATTGGGGCTGGATTAGCAGTTTGTTTTGGTACTTTCTCCGCTATTGGAGAATCATTGATTTGCTGCCACGCAATAGATGGCATGGTTAGAAATCCAGAAATGCAAAAGAAGTTGCAATCTACCATGATTCTTGCCGTTGCTTTGGATGAATCAACTGGTATTTATGCTCTTATAGTTGCCATTTTAATCATCTTCGTTTTATAAGATGCATAAATTATTTCTTTTAAACATATTCTCAGATTCTTCTTCGATATCTGATACCCCATTTGATAGAGATGGATTCATAGCAAAGTTATTCCCAAACGGCATTTATGACTTTGTTATCCAAATCATTGCTTTTGTTATTTTGATATTGATCATGTTTTTCTTTGCCTATAAGCCAGTAAAAGCCTATATGAAAAAAAGACACGATTATATTGATAATGAACTCAGAAGTGCAGAAGCTGCCAATAAAGTTGCCTTAGAAGCCGCCAATAAAAAAGATGACATCATTAATGAAGGCAAGACTGAGGCTAGCCAAATTGTATCAAATGCTAAAATCCAAGCCGAAAAGATGAAAGAAGATGCCATCAATGAAGCTAATCAAATTTCAACAAGAAGAAGAAAAGAAGCTGACGAAGATATTGCTTTGGCTAAAGAAAAATCAATAAAGGAAGCCAAAAAGGAAATTGTCGATTTAACAATCCTAGCTTCATCGAAGCTATTAGAACGCAACTTAAACGAAGAAGATGATAAAAAATTTGTTTCTTCTTTTGTTAAAGAAATCCAGGATGATAAAAAATGAATTCTTCAATGTGTGAAGGCTTTGCCAAGGCTTTATTTTCTTTGACTAAGAAAGAAGACTTGCTTAATGTCAATTTAGCCTTGGACGAAGTAAAAAAACAAATGGATGAGAATAAGGATTTTTCCTTATTTTTGCTTTCATATGAAGTATCAACTTTGCAAAAGCAAAAAGTCCTTAATAATGTTTTTTCCTTGTTTAACCTTCCTCATTTTGTTTCTTTTCTTTCTGTTTTGGCTTCTTACCATGGATTTGATACTTTTGAAAAAGTTATTGACGATTTCCATTCATTATCAGACTTAGAACTAGGGATAAAAAGAGGGATTGTTTACACTCGTTTCCATTTATCTAAATCTGATTTAGAAAAAATAGAAGCTGCTTTTGAAATGAAAGAAAAAAAGACAATCAAATTAAAAAATATTATCGATTTTAACGTGATCGGTGGACTAAAGGTTTCTCTAGATGGGGAAGTTTACGATTACACGATTGCAAATAGATTAAATAAATTACGTGCTTCTTTAATTCAAGGAGGGAATTCTAATGAAGATTGATTCAAATGCCATTGCAAGTTTGCTAAAAAGCCAAATAGAAAATTTTGATTCAAAGATAGAACAAAGCGAAACGGGGACCGTTATTGCCGTGGGCGATGGGATTGCTACTATTTATGGTTTAAATAACGTCATGCTTGGCGAACTTTTATTATTTCCTTATGGGGTTTATGGCATGGCTATGAATCTAGATGAAGAAGATGTTGGGGCTGTTTTGTTTGGCTCTGATGTAGAAATTAAAGAAGGCGATAACGTTAAACGTACTGGTAAAGTAGTTGAAGTAGGTGTTGGGGATGAAGTTTTGGGCAGAGTTATATCTTCATTAGGGTTACCAATAGATGAAAAAGGACCAATCACTTATAAGAAAACTAGGCCAATTGAAAGAATTGCCCCGGGGGTTATGAAAAGAAAATCCGTCGATACTCCTTTAGTAACCGGTATAAAAGCCATTGACGCCATGATTCCCATTGGTCGAGGTCAAAGAGAATTAATCATAGGCGATAGGCAAACTGGGAAAACCGCGATTGCTTTAGATGCCATTGTTTCCCAAAAAGGAAAAAACGTAAAATGTGTTTATTGCGCGATAGGGCAAAAAAATTCTTCCGTTGCTTCTATCGCTGATAAATTGGCTGAATTAGGATGCAGAGATTATGTAACCATTGTTAGTTCTAGTGCATCCGAATCTGCCCCTTTGCAATATATTGCTCCATTTTCCGCTATGGCAATTGCAGAAGAATGGATGGAAAAAGGCGAAGACGTGTTGATTGTTTTCGATGATTTATCTAAACACGCGGTTGCTTATAGAACCTTGTCTTTGCTTTTAAAAAGAGCTCCTGGAAGAGAAGCTTATCCAGGCGATATTTTTTATCTCCATTCTAGGCTTTTGGAAAGGGCTTGCAGGTTAAGCGATGAATATGGGGGCGGTTCAATAACGGCTTTGCCAATTGTAGAAACCCAAGCAGGCGATATATCTGCCTATATTCCTACTAATATTATTTCCATTACCGATGGCCAAATCTTTTTGATTACTGATTATTTTAATGCTGGTCAAAGGCCTGCTATCGATAGCGGGTTCTCCGTTTCTAGAGTTGGTTCAAGCGCCCAAACCAAAGCCATGAAACAAGTTGCCTCTTCTTTAAAGATTGAGTTAGCAAGTTATAGAGAAATGCTTTCTTTTGCCCAATTTGGAAGCGATTTGGATGAATCAACTAAAAAAATTCTTACTCATGGGGCAGTTTTAATGGAGACATTAAAACAAAAGCAATACTCTCCTTATCCTTTAGAAAAACAAATATTGGAATTATTTGCCGTAAAAAAAGGTTATTTTGACTGTTTAAAAATTGAAGAAATTGCTAGTACTTTAGAAGAAATGGACGATTACGTGTATGCAAATTATCCTTCTATTATTTCTAGATTAAAGCAAGGGGATACTTTAACTAATGATGAGCAAAACGAATTGGAGAATTCCATAAAATCTTTCTTTGCAAGCAGGAAGTAGACAATGAGCAGCGGGCTAAACAAAACAAAAAGGCGAATCGCTTCGGTCAAGGCAACAGAAAAGATTACCAAGGCCATGGAAATGATAGCAAGCGTCAAGATGAAACGTAGCAGGGATCAATTCGATGCTTCTTCTTTGTCAAAGAGTAAATGCATGGATATCCTTTCTTCTGTTTTTGCTTCCATTAAGAAAACGCCTTATTTTTGTTTGCCTAATGAAGGTAACAAAACTTTATATATTATCATTTCTAGTGATTTGGGGTTATGTGGCGGGTATAACAGCAATGTTTTTAAATTATTTGATCCCGAATATAAAGAGGATGATGAAATAATTGCCTTTGGATCAAAAGCAATTTCTCATTATGATGAAAAGAAAGGCTATAAGATTTCTTCTTTGCTTAAAACTCCTTCTTTAGACATTAGTTTATTTGAGCTAACCAAATTAGCCTCGCTTTTATTACAGGAATATAAAAAGAATAGATTCGGCTCTATAAAAATAATTTCGACTAGGTATGTTAATTCTTTAAATTTTGTCGCTAGTTCTACAACCTTGTTGCCTATTTCAATTCCCACTTATGAAAATGAGTATGGTGGCGTGCCTCCTTTAATTGAGCCTAGCCCGGAAGCGGTTATTAATTCTATTATTCCATTAAGCCTAGGCTATATTTTAAAAGAAGCTATAGATGAAGCTAAACTTTGTGAACAAAGTAGCAGACGCAATGCAATGGATAACGCTAATGATAACGCTGATGAATTATTGAAAAATCTCAATATTGAATATAACAAATCTAGACAATCGTCCATTACCCAGGAAATTGTTGAAGTAGTATCGGGAAGTTTGAATTAATCAAGAGGAGAGAAATATGAAAAAAATCGAGGAAGCTTTAAAAGGAATTATTGTTAGGGCCGTAGGTCCTGTCATTGATGTTAAATTTGAAAACAGGCATCTTCCGGAAATCTTAACTGCTTTGCAAGTTCCTCTTTCTAATGATAAATCATTAACCTTGGAAGTAATGCAGCATATCGGCGATGATGTAGTAAGAAGTGTTGCCATGGGTCCTACAGACGGCTTAAAAAGAG
>DOQE01000134.1:0-20814 GCA_003512585.1 Bacillota bacterium
TTAATTTAGGGATGTTTAATGTCAGCATTTGGTTTTTGGCCTTAGCTATTGATATACCTTCAAATTGAGTAAGAAAAGTAGAGCAGCATAAAGGCAATCCGCATATTCCAATTCCTCCAACCATTTTGGCTTTATCTCTAGAGGCTATTTGCCTTAATTCGATTCGAGCCGGGATTAGATGAACCAATTTTTTTAGCAGTTCCCTAAAGTCAACCCTTTTCTCGCTTGAAGTATAAGTTATGGTTATTTTAGTGCCGTCTAAAGTATATACTGCATCTAATAAATCCATTGGCAGTTCTAATTTTTCTACTTCTTTTTTGGTTATGTTTAATGCTTTCTTGCCTTGTTCTAGATTGAAGTTATAGTCAATCAAATCATCTTTTGTCGGCTTTCTTAAAATGGCCTTTAGTTCTAGTGAACCTTTATACTCGTTAATTTGGGTTAATGGAGTAGAAACTTTTCCCATTTCTAATCCACCGGCAGTTTCTACAACGACTAAATCACCTTCTTTTAAATCATTGAAGCTTGTCGAAAAGTAATAGGACTTATCGTTTCCAAGGAATTTAATTCCTACATAATATAATGTTTCATTTTCATTCATGGGTTGTCTCCTTGCAGATTAGTTTAATCAAATGGGTAAAAAGCAAACCTAAGTTAATATTGGTTTCGATTTCTCCTCTTAATGTTAAGACATTTAAAAGGGCATCTTCTAAAGAGGGGATTGAATTATTGATTTGGGAAATCTCTTCTTTTAAGCTTTCTAGAGTTATTTTTTCGTTGTTTTTTCTCGATATGGCATCTTCTATGGCACACGATAAAAAATCAAAGAACTTTCTTGCATTTTGCTTGGTTGTGATTAGGGAAATTACATTTTTTTCCAATATGTATCTAGCATAAGAGGGATCATTTGTTAAAGCTTCTAGAAAGGATAAAAAAGCTTCTTTTGTTTTTAAATAATCTTCGTCTTTACTTATTTGTTCTATTAAATTTGCATCATTATAAAATGATGATAAAAGCTCGGCATCAAGAGTAGGGACTCCTAAGTTTAAAGCTTCTATCTTTACTTCTTCTTTTTGCTTTAGAAGTAACCTGATGGTTTCGCATCTAGATATTATGGTCGGTAATATTTTAGCTTCGTTTTGTGAAGTTAAAATTGCATAAGTATTAGGGGTAGGCTCTTCTAAAAACTTAAGCAAGGAATTGCTTGCCTCTCCTGTCATGTTTTCTACTTGATGGATTATGTAAATCATTATCCCTTTTTCTTCTAGAGGTGTTCTAGAGAAAGAAGAAGAGATAAAACTAACGTCATCTTTTTTTATGGAACTTTCTTCTCCATTATAAAAAATTAAGTCAGGGTAATCGTTATTGTCTATTCTTTTACACGTTAAGCAAGTATCGTCTGCTAAAGGATTGGGGGAATCGCAAAGTATGGACTTGGCTAAATAAAAAGCAATTTCCTTTAGGGGAATCCCTGGTTCGCCTAAAAGCAAATAAGCATGAGAAAGGCGCTTATTTGCCAAGGAGGTTGCCAATGTTTTGCTAAGAATTGGCTGGTCGTTTAACACGTAATCACGAATTGCCATTTATTTTTCTATTTCTTCCTTTATGGCTTTATATGCATCTTCGATTACTTCATTTAATGGTTTTGACGCATCTATAATTAAGTATCTATTTGGATATCTTTTTGCTAATAAGTGAAAATATTCTCTTACTTTTTTATGGAAATCGAGTTTTTCTAAATCTAGCCTATTTACTTCTCTATTTGAGTTGGCGTTGATTCTTTGTAAACCTAACTCTGGTTCAATATCGAATAATAAGGTTAAATTTGGATAACTTCCTTCTGTTGCAAACATGTTTATTAAGAGAACTTCATCAATTCCTAATCCTCTTGCCCCACCTTGGTAGGCTAGTGAAGAATCTAAATATCTATCACAAAAAACTATTTCCCCTCTTTTTAAGGCCGGCCAGATTTTTTCGACTAGGTGTTGCCTTCTAGATGCAGCATATAAAAGTGCTTCGGTTCGAGGATCCATGTTTGTATTCTTTTTGTCTAAAATGACGTTTCTTATTTCTTCGGCGATAGGGGTTCCGCCGGGTTCTCTAGTGAGGATTAATTTATAACCTTCGTTTTCTAATCTTTTGGCAACTTCTTTTATAACGGTAGTTTTTCCTGAGCCTTCCCCGCCTTCAAAAGTTATGAATTTGCTCATATTTTCTTTCTCCCTTCAAGCGCCTTTGATAATGTTAATGAATCGGCATAATCCAACGATGCTCCAAAAGGCAACCCATAAGCTAGCCTAGTTATTGTTACGTTCTCATTTTCAAGAATTTTAGAAACATATAAAGAGGTGGTTTCTCCTTCTAGTGTTGGGTTTGTGGCAATTATTATTTCTTTTATGTGCTCACTAGATATCCTAGAAACAAGTGAGTCCAAATTTAGATTTTCTGGGCCATATCCTTTGCTTGGGGAAATAAGTCCTCCTAAAACATGGTATACCCCGTTATAGTCATTGATTTTTTCAAATGGCAATACATCTTTAGGCTGAGTTAAAACGATGCAAGTGGAGTGGTCTCTATTTGGGTTAGAACAAATATCGCACAAATCGTCTTCGGTATATAAACCACATTTTGGGCATTTATGGATTTTTGTTTTGCTATTGATTATGGCTTTCCCAAATTCCTCTATATCCTCCTTTTTCATGTCTAAAACGGCATAAGCCATCCTTTCGGCGGTTTTAGGCCCGATTCCAGGCAATTTTGAAAAAGAATCCATTAAAGAAAGTAGGGTTTTTAATTCTTTCATTATTAGAAAAGCATTCCTTGTTGGCCAGTAATTTTTGTTTCTATTTCATCGTTGGCCTTGTTTATTTTTTCTATTGCTTCATTTATTGCTAAGGAAATCGATTCTTCTAGCATTTCCTTATTATCGGCTTCAAGGGCATCCTTATCGATTGATATGGATTTTAAGACGCGGGAACCTAGCATTGTTATTTCTACCATGCCGGATTTAGAGACTTTGAATTCTTCTTTTTCAAGTTGTTCGTGAGCTTTCTTTAGTTCACGTTGCATTTTTTGCGCCTGCATTAGCATTTGTTGCATTTGGTTCATTTTTTTATTCTCCTTTTTTTGGTAATTCTAAATTAATTTCCTCTATCTTAGGCAATGTGTTTAATTGCTGGGAATTAAAGAATGTGTTTTGCACTTTGTTGGATAAGTCTCTATCCAAAGCGTATATAAACACTTTTCTTCCAAGTAGGGTTTGTAGCAGTTCTTCTAGTGTATCTTGATTAGCTTTAACATTGACTTTGTTTGCTAATCTAGTAAAGGCATAATTTATTAAAATTGCGTCTTTGCATAAGCAAAATGGCTTGCCTTCGCTTAATAAAGTTGCCCCATCGCCAAACTTTTCATCTAGTTTTAAATAATCGAGTCTAGACCATTTTTCGCGAAGTGCCTTTCTTTCTTCTTTAAACTTGCCACCTAATACCATTATTTTGACAATGGTATCTACGGATAGCTCGTATTTATCTCCGTCTAAAGCTATAGAAGAATGTTTTATCAAGGACGTGTCTAGTTTTTCTTCTTCCTTTTTTACTTCCTCTTTTTTTGGCGGTATGACTATTTTCTCTTCTTCTTTCGGCTGGGTTTCTTCTTCCTCGTTTTCTAAAAGGAAAGAAGGAACAGTGTTACCAGTATATTTTTCATTAGTATCAGGGTTGTATTCCTTTTCTTTTATTTCTACATGTGTTTCTTCTTCTTTTTTGATGTTTATTGGTATCTGCTTAGTATTTGTTGGTTGATCTTTTCTTTCGTTATTATCTAATGAAGAAACTGAAGCCATTTTTATTAAGGTTAAATCAAATAATGACCTGACGTTTGATACTGTTTTAAATTCAAATTGGGTTTTTAATAATGTATCAATCATTTCATTTATTTTCTTTTTGTCAATTAGTTTGGATAGATATACGGCTTCCTCTTTTTTTAAACTTCTGATTAATTTTTCATCATTGGTGGATTTGTAGATTAACAAGTCTTTTAAAATGTCTAGAAGAGAGGAGCATAGTCTTTTTACATCTATGCCTCCGTTTACGAATTCTTCCTCTTTTTTTAGAATCGAAGCAACATCCCCTTTGATAATTTTTTCCAGCAGGTCTACTTTTTCTTTTGAGGAAGCTAGGCCAAAAACGGATAGGATATCCTTTTCGTTTACTTCGCCATTTCCATAAGCCAAGGCTTGGTCAAGAATAGAGAGAGCGTCTCTCATTCCTCCATCTGCTAAAGAAACAATTTCATTAATTGCTTCTTCTTCGTAGGCAAAGCCTTCCTTTTGGGCAATCCAAAGCAGTTTGGCTTTTAAATCGTTATCATCGATTTTTGAAAAATCATATCTTTGACATCTAGATAAAATTGTAGGTAACACTTTGTGCGGCTCGGTAGTGGCCAATATAAAGATGACGTGATCTGGCGGCTCTTCTAATGTTTTTAACAATGCATTAAATGCGCCTTGGGACATCATGTGGACTTCGTCGATTATATAGACTTTGTATCTGCCTTTTATTGGAAGATATCTAACTTGATCTATTAATTCTCTGACTTGGTCAACGCCATTATTGGAAGCGGCGTCAATTTCTATTACATCAGGATGGGAAGAAGAATTTAAGGCTAAACAATTGGAACATTTATTGCACTGGTGGCCTATTCCTTCTTCGCAATTTAGGGCTTTGGCAAATAGACGGGCCATTGATGTTTTTCCAGTCCCTCTAGGACCGCAAAAAAGATAGGCATGTGCTATTTTGTTTGAATTAATTGCATTGCGCAAAGTTCTGACTATGCTTTGCTGGCCGGCGACTTCTTCAAACGTAGAAGGCCTGTATTTGTTATATAAAGCTTTATAAGACATATGCAATTTAGATTATATCTTTTTATCCTCTTTCTTCCTAGTGGCTAATCTATGATTAGAGAACAATTTATTTCTTTAAATTGCTTTCATGACCTTGCTCAATGATATAATTTAGCAAGTATAGAGAGAACTTATGGACGAAAATATGAAAAAACGCCTTGAGGCAACCAAAGAAAGGTTTGCTTCGATAGAGGCTGAATTAGAAAAAGAAGATGTCGCTTCAGATTTAACAAAATTTACGAAATTATCGAAAGAAAGAGCCACTTTGGAAGAACCAACAAAGTTATATGAGGAATACTTAAAACACGAAAAAGAAATTCAAGAATCTTTTGAACTAGAAACATTAGGCGATCCTGAAATGGCCGAACTTGCTAAAGAAGAACGGAAGCAAGCTATTGCTAGAAACGAGGAATTAGAAGTTCAACTAAAAACTTTACTTGTTCCTAAAGATCCTAATGATGATAAGAACATCATCGTAGAAATAAGAGGGGCCGTCGGAGGAGATGAGGCCAATATTTTTGCTGGCGATTTATTAAGGATGTATGAAAAATATTCAGAAAAGCAAGGATGGAAACTAAAACTTATCGATGCCTCTTTAAGCGAGGCTGGCGGCTATTCTTATGTATCGTTCATGATTAAAGGCGATTCCGTCTATTCTAAATTGAAGTTTGAATCCGGGGCTCATCGGGTACAACGCGTTCCAAAGACCGAAGCTAGCGGCAGAATTCACACTTCGACTGCAACTGTTTTAGTTATGCCAGAGGCCGAAGAAGTTGATGTCCACATAAATCCAAATGACTTAAAAATCGATACATATCATTCACAAGGCGCCGGCGGACAAAACGTCAATAAAACAGAGTCTGCCGTTCGCATAACTCACATTCCAACTGGTCTAGTAGTAGCTTGCCAAACAGAAAAAGCACAGCTACAAAATAAAGAAATTGCCATGCAAATGATTAGAGCAAAAGTCTTTGCATATTTTCAAGAAAAAGAAGATTCAAAAAGAGCGACTGAAAGGAAATTAAAAGTTGGAACTGGCGAACGCAGTGAAAAAATTAGGACCTACAACTATCCTCAAAATAGAGTCACCGATCATAGAATTGGTTTTACAATCAATCAACTTGACCGTGTCATGGAGGGTGAACTAGATCCTATTATTGATGCCTTGATTCATTTTGACCAAGAGCAAAAGCTTTTAGAGGAAGAGCATCAAAATGCCTAAAATTTTCGAAGTTTATAATTCTGCTTTAAAAGAAGGAAAAGAATTCAATATTTTATCTTCCGATTTGCGGGTTTTAATATCATTTGATATGGGTTTTGCGTCTCCTATCGATACTTTATTATATAAAGATAAAGAAATGAATGAATCGCAAATAAAGGTTTTTAAATCTCAATTTGAAAGGCTAAAAAAAGGTGAACCCGTTGAATATATTATTAACGAAGCAACTTTTTTAGATTTAAAATTATTTGTAGATAAAAATGTTTTGATTCCAAGAATGGAAACAAGTGAACTTATCGCTAATATTAGTGAGAGAATATATGACTATTTTGACCCTAGGAATTATTTAGTCGTCGCTGATATAGGAACTGGCAGCGGAGCTATTGCCATTTGTTTAAAGCATATGTATAAAAATTGGCTAGTTTCTGCTTCTGATATTTCTTCTAAAGCAATAGAAATAGCTAGAAAAAATGCCACTAAATATGATTTGCCTATTTCTTTTTATCAAGGTGATTCTCTTTCCCCTTTTATAGAAAAAAATATGAATTTAGATATCATAGTTTCTAATCCACCATATATTGTCAATAGAAAGGAAGTTCAGCCTTCAGTTTCTTCTTATGAGCCTGCATCTGCTTTATATTTAGATTTTTCTTCTTCCGTTTATGAAAAAATCTTGTCCAATGTTAGCAAAGTAAAAAAAGGGTCTTTACTGATTGTTTTTGAAATTGGCTATGATTTAAAAGAATATATCCAAGATTTGTCTAATAAATACTTGAATAAGTATGAGTATAAAATCGAGTTTATAAAAGATTTAAATGGGCTTGATCGATTTGCCTTTATTTTTTTGGAGTGACTTATGGAAACAAAAATTATTGATTGGGACGAGATGGCTTTGGCTGTTAAGGCTATAAAAAATGGGGAAGCCATTTGTTTTCCTACCGAAACCGTTTATGGGATAGGGGCTATATCAAATTCTGCTTCTTCTTTTGAAAAATTAGTAAGTCTAAAAAGAAGGCCTTCGGATAAACCATTTACTGTTATGTGCTCGTCTTTAACTCAAGTGGCCATGCTCGCTGAAGTTGATGTTAATTCTATTGCTGTTATGCAAACTTTTATGCCTGGGGAAATTACTATTCTTCTTAAAGCAAGAAAAAACCTTCCATCATATTTAACTCTAGGTGGAGAAAAAATTGGAGTTAGAATCCCTAATTCAAAGGAAGTAATTGAATTTATAGATAAAATCGGTTGTCCTCTTTTGGTTCCATCCGCGAATAAAAGCGGGGAAAAACCCGCTTTGTCATCGAAAGAGGCTTTTGATATCTTTAATAAAGAAGTCCCTTACATAATTAATGGTGTGTGTTCTTCTTTAAAAGCTTCTACTGTTGTCGATTTAACTTGCGACGCCATAAAATTAGTTAGAGAAGGACCAATTGACTTTTCAAAAATCAAGAGCGTTTTCGATTCTGCTTCTTATTCTATTTCCATTGGTTCTGATCACGGCGGATTCGAGCTAAAAGAAAAAATTATCCATCATCTTGAAGAAAGAGGCTTTCAAGTAATTGATGAAGGAACCTATTCAAAAGAGTCTTGCGATTATCCTCTTTTTGCTAAAAAAGTAGGGGAAGATGTGGTAACAAAAAGGGCAAATTCAGGTATTGTTTGCTGCACGTCTGGAGAAGGCGTGTGTATTGCTTGCAATAAAATTAAAGGCATTAGATGCGGGATTGGCTACGATGATATAGTAACCGGAAAATGCAAAGAACATAATAATTGCAATGTTATTTCTTTCGGGCAAGCTTATATGTCTGCAAGCGATGTCTTAAAAAGAGTGGATATATTTTTAACCGAGAAGTTTTCTTCCTTGGAAAAACACCATAGAAGAGTGGAAGAAATAGAATAATAATTGAGCCATTTAATCTAGTAAACCGCAACTAGGTAGTATGAATAATACTTTTATTTGCCCACGTTGCGGAAATTCTTCTTATAGATACATCGGTTATAGGAATGGTGTTCCTTATTGCAGAAAGTGCATTGAGTTTCAAGGAACGACAGTAGAATATGAGAAAAAGAATCCAAAACAATGCTCTTTAAGGCTTAACTATCAGCTTTCTAAAGAACAAAGGGATCTTTCAAATAAAATAATTTCAAATTATATAAATAAGAAAGACACTCTTGTTTATGCAGTAACCGGATCTGGAAAAACCGAAATATCTTACGGTGTTATTCTTTATGCGATTAGCCACGGACAAAACGTTGCTTTTGCCGTGCCAAGAAAAGATGTTGTAATTGAACTTTCCGAACGTCTAAAAAGCGCTTTCCCTTTAAATAGCATTATCAGTATTTATGGGGGGCATACATCTAAATTAAATGGCGATTGCCTAGTTTTAACAACTCATCAACTTTATAGATATGACAACTATTTTGATTTAATTGTGATGGATGAAGTAGACGCTTTCCCTTTTAATGGGAGCGATGTCTTAAACGCGATGTTTTTTCGCTCTTTAAGGGGAAATTTTGTTTTAATGTCAGCCACACCAAGCAAAAAGTTAGTTCAAGAAATAAAGAAAAGGGATGGATTGATTTTAACTTTGCATACTAGATTTCATAAAAAACCGATACCTGTCCCCCGTTTATTAACTATGCCATTAAATTTAGCAAAGCTATTTTTGGTTAAGAAAATCAAAGAGTATCAACGCCTGAATAAGCCTTTATTTATTTTTGTGCCTAGTGTAGAAATGTCGGAATCACTTTTTGTTTTCTTATCAAAATTTTGCAAAGGCGGGAATTATGTTTCTTCAAAAAGAGAGGGACGTGACAAGATTATTTCACTTTTTAAAGCAGGGAAATATAGATTTTTGGTTACGACTGCTGTTTTAGAAAGAGGGGTTACTGTTAAAAATATTCAAATCATTGTTTTTAATGCTGATTCTAAAATTTATGATTCTGCCGCTTTAATCCAAATAGCAGGTAGAGCAGGTAGGAAAATGGATGCCCCTAATGGGGAAGTGATATTTATAGGCAAAAAAACGACCGAGGCAATGGAAAATGCAAAAAGAGAAATCGAAAGATGCAATAGATTTTTGTAAGATTTGCTTTCAAAAAATCAATCCTGGCTTGCCTTATTTTTTTTCTTCTTCTCCAACCATTTGTCAAAAGTGTTATTTGTCTTTAAATCCTAAATGGATTAGGTGGAAAGAAGGTAACGTTAATTGCCTTGCGATGTATGAATATGGGGAAGAAGTAAAAAATGTATTGTACAAGTTTAAAGGATGCGGCGATGTAGAGTTATCGACATGTTTTTTTGGCTACCAGTCTTTTATTTTAAAGCTCCTTTATCATGGATATAAAATTGTCCCGGCTCCTAGTTCGACTTCTCATAATGAAAAAAGAGGTTTTAATCAAGTCGTAGAAATGTCCAAGGTTTTAAAAATGCCGATATTAAATTTATTAATAAAAACTAAGGAGTCAAAGCAATCGGATTTAAGTCTGGCAGAGAGAAGGAAAGTAAAAAAAATAATTGATTATTCACGCAAAATTGACTTATCTAGAGAAAAAATCCTTTTTGTTGATGATGTTTTTACCACCGGTTCAACAACTAGGGCTTGTTTGGATTTATTAAAGCAGCTTAGGCCTAAAAGACTAAAATGCCTGATTATGGCAAAGGCCAAGTGGAGAAAATAGATTAGGCTTTAATTGTTTACCATTTAACTAAATGGTATCATCTATACACTGTGTGTAAGGGAGAAAATCGTGGCTAACATTATTGAATCAATATTCCATTTAGAAAAGCGCGAGCTTAATCGTTATGCTCGTGAAGCCGATCGCGTTATGTCCTATGAAAAAGAATTTAGGGCTTTAACCGACGATCAATTAAGAGCGAAAACAGCTGAATTTCAACAAAAATTAAAAGATGGTGTCGCTACAATTAATGACATCAAATACGAGGCATTTGCCGTAGCTAGAGAAGGGGCTTGGAGAACTATTCATCAATTTCCTTTCAAGGTGCAAATTATCGGTGCTTTGGTATTAAATGATGGCAATGTTGCCGAGATGAGAACTGGTGAAGGTAAGACCTTAACCGCTACAATGGCTGTATATTTAAACGCATTAACAGGGAATGGCGTTCATGTTGTTACCGTTAATGAATACCTTGCATCTCGTGACGCCGATTGGATGGGCAATATTTATCGTTTCTTAGGATTAACGGTCGGCGTTAATTTGGCTTCTAAGACTTCTAGCGAAAAAAAAGAAGCCTATGCTTGTGATATAACTTATACAACTAACTCTGAGCTTGGCTTTGATTATCTTCGTGATAACATGACCCAATCAGTCGAATCGCGTGTTCTTAGGGGTTTAAAATATGCCGTCATCGATGAAGCCGACTCCATCTTAATCGATGAATCTCGTACCCCGCTTATTATTTCCGGTGGACAAAAGTCCGCTGCTTCGCAATATGTTGTTGCCGATAGATTTGTAAAAGTATTAAAACCAGAGATTGATTTTACTGTCGATATAAAGACTAAAACTTGCAATTTAACTGATTCTGGTAATGACAAAGCCGAAAGGATGTTTGGCATACGTAACCTTTATGATCCAGAAAATCAAGAGCTAGTCCATAGAATACATCAAGCCTTAAAGGCTAATTTTGTTATGCACCGCGATGTCGAGTATATGGTTGATAAAGATAGGCAAATTCAACTAATCGACCAATTTACCGGCCGTATTATGAAGGGCAGGGAATATAACGATGGTTTGCAACAAGCAATTCAAGCCAAAGAAGGCGTTGAAATAAAACAAGAAACTACCGTTTTAGCTACTATTACTTATCAAAACTTCTTTAGGCTTTATAAGAAAATGTCTGGTATGACTGGTACGGCAAAAACCGAAGAAGAAGAATTCGAAAAGATTTATAACATGAAGGTCATTACCATTCCAACAAATAGGCCTATTCAAAGAATTGATGATGTCGACTATATATTTGGTACGCATCAATCCAAGTTGAAGGGATTAGTGGAAGAAGTAAAAGCGCGTTATGAGAAAGGCCAACCTGTTCTAATTGGAACGGTTTCGGTTGAATCTAATGAAGAAATATCTGCTTTGCTAACCAAAGCCGGGATACCACATGAAGTTTTAAATGCCAAAAACCAGGCTAGAGAAGCCGAAATTATTTCTCATGCCGGCGAGAAGAAAGCAGTAACTCTTGCTACTAACATGGCAGGACGTGGAACTGATATTAAACTTGGCGAAGGCGTAAAAGAATTAGGGGGGTTATGCGTTTTAGGCACCGAACGTCACGAATCTAGACGTATTGATAACCAACTTAGAGGACGTTCCGGACGTCAGGGCGATCCCGGATATTCTCGTTTTTACGTTTCTTTTGAAGACGAACTAATTAGAAGGTTTGTCGATGATAAAAGAAGAGAATTCTTTATTAAACAAATTGGTGACGAACATCTAGAAAACAAAATCATTCAAAATATAGTTACGAATGCCCAAAAGCAAATCGAAGGCAGGAACTTCGATACACGTAAAAATCTTCTTGATTACGATGATGTCTTGGCAAAACAAAGACAAATTATTTATGATCGTAGGGATTCCATTATGCTTTCTGGCGATATTGGAGAATTGGTTCACACTTTCTTTAAGGATACGGGTGCCTTCCTTGCTAAAAAAGCTACCGCGATTGGAAAAGATGAAGGCTTAATCGACGGAGAGAGTTTGAAAAAACTTGTCGAACCATCTTTTGTTCCCGAAGGAACGTTCCCTTCCAAAGCTTATGATGAAGCCACGGTAGAAGAAGGCGGGGAAGATCTTGGCGAATTCTTATATTCAAATTATTTGAAGAAAAGGAAAACATGGCCAGAAGACCAAGCCGATAAAATCGAAACGCAGATTTCTTTATCTGTCATCGATAGAAACTGGACAAGACATATCGATACCATGGCCCATTTAAGAGAAGGTATTGGGTTACGCTCTTACGCTCAAACCAATCCTCTTCAAGACTATGTCAACGAGGGCTATTCTCTCTTCCGCGAAATGAATCAAAACGTTGCTGTTGACTGTGTTTTCAATTTCATGAACGTACAAATTAGAAAGCCAGAGCCAACTCCAGAAGAAGCAATCGAAGTTAAAGCGGAAGATAAAGAATTAACAAAAGAAAAAGAGGAATAATATGAAAGAGCTAGTCGAATTAAAACAGCAAGCCCAAAAACTGGGCGAGCTTGTTTCGCAGCTCGGTGATTCTCTTTGACATTCCTAAAATTAAGAATGAGATTTCCGAGCTAGAAGAAAAACAAAATCAGGATGGTTTTTGGGATAATCAGAATTATGCCAAAGTTGTTTCTAGTCGTCTTTCTTCCTTGCAAAATAAATTAGTCTCTTATGAAAGGTCGCTGTCCGAATATAACGATATAGTCGAGATGCTTGCGGAAACATCCGAATCCGATAAAGAGATGCTGGATTTACTTACAACAATGGAGGATGAATTATCTTCTTCTTGTGAGGAGATTAGACACCATTTATTATTTTCAGGCGAATATGATGCACTTAATTGCACGCTCGAAGTCCATCCTGGAGCAGGCGGAACCGAAGCGCAGGACTGGGCAAACATGCTTTTAAGGATGTATGGTCGATGGGCTGAAAGAAATAACTTTAAAGTCCAAACCATAGATATCGAAGATGGAGACGAAGCAGGCATAAAAAGTGCAACTATTAAGATTATAGGCAATGACGCTTATGGAATGCTTAAGGGAGAAAAAGGCGTACACCGTCTAGTTAGAATATCTCCATTTGATGCGAATGCTAGAAGACATACTTCTTTTGCTTCTGTTAACGTCATTCCGGAATTTGGTGCCGTAAGCGATATAGAAATCGACCCTAAAGACTTAAGGGTCGATACTTTTAGATCGGGTGGGGCTGGGGGCCAAAACGTTAACAAAGTATCATCTGCCGTTAGAATTACCCATATTCCTACTGGAATTGTTGTCCAATGCGAAATAGAACGTAGCCAATTAATGAACAAGGCTACTTGTATGAGTATGCTTACCGATAAACTTATGCAACGCAAATTGGATGAAAGAGACGCCAAGCTTAAATCCATTGTCGGCGAACAAAAAAATATTGAATGGGGTTCTCAAATTAGAAGCTATGTTTTTCAACCTTATACCATGGTTAAAGACCATAGAACCAACGAGGAAACTGGTGATGTTTTAGGTGTAATGGATGGTAATTTAAATCCATTTATTTATGCTTATTTAGAGATGGAAGCTAGAAAAGATGAACCTAAAAAGTCTTAAAAATATCTCTAAGGCGGAGCTTATTTCCGGAATTAAAAACATATTGCTTGTTATTCTAGGCTCTTTTATTTTAGCGTTTGGGAATGCTGCGTTTTTAATTCCTTTTAATTTAATTACGGGCGGTGTTTCTAGCATAGGGATAATTATTCAATATTTTCTTGATGCCAATGGCGTTAATTTTCAAATAGTCGATATTGTGACTTGGTCTATAACGGCTTTGTTATTTGTTGTTGGCCTTATTTTTATGGGTAAGAAATTTTCTGCCCATACTTTATTAGCCTCAATTTTATATCCTGGTTTTTTATCAATTCTATACAGGTTTGAGCTATTGTCGTTTATTTCTGCTTCTTTAGAGAATCAACAAATGCTAGGAAGATTGCTTGCTGGTATTTTTGGGGGAATTTTTGTTGGACTAGGCGTTGCTATTACTTTTAAAGGACACGGGTCTACTGGGGGGCTTGATATTTTGTGTGCAATCATTGCTAAATATACCCCAATTAAAGAATCGATTTCTTCTTTAACTTTTGATTCATCCATTGTTTTAATCGGAATCATCTGCCTTAGAAATGAAGAAAATATAGTCCCTCTTGGCTTAATCGGTATTTTATCTGCTTTAATTGCTGGGGCCATGATAGAAATTGTTTACGTTGCCTCCTCAAATTATGTTATATGCGACATCATTTCTTCTAGATATAAAGAAATAGTAGATTATATTCAAGTGGACATGGATAGAGGCTGTACGATTATTGATACAGTTGGCGGTTATACGGGAGAAAATAGAAAGCTGGTACGTGTTGCTTTATCAAAAAAAGAAGCTCAATCTTTAAAAGGGTATATTGGTAAATTAGATGAAAGGGCTTTTGTCGTCTTTACTAATGCTTCTGCTGTAAATGGCGAAGGATTTTTTCCTTTTTTTCATAAAAAGAAATGCAAGAAAGATGAAGAGAAATAATGGAATACGTAAAAAAACCTTTCAAGTTAGTTTCTAAATTTAAGCCTACCGGAGACCAGCCTTATGCTATTTCAGAAATAATTAAAGGGATAGAAAATGGCAAGCAAATACAAGTAATTAAAGGGGCGACTGGAACTGGAAAAACATTTACGGATGCAAATATTGTCGCCATGTTAAATAAGCCTACTTTGGTCATGGTCCATAATAAAACTTTAGCCTCCCAATTATATGGGGAATTTAAGGAATTATTTCCTGAGAACAGGGTTGAATATTTCATATCGAATTTTGACTTTTATCAACCTGAAGCCTATATTCCTAAATCCGATACTTATATTGATAAAAATGCTGTAATGAACGAAGAAATAGATATGATGCGTACTTCGGCCATGAATTCTATTCTTTCACGTAGCGACACCATCGTTGTTTCTTCTGTGGCTTCAATTTATGGTTTGTCTGATCCTAACGAATACAAAGGGCTTATTTTTGAAATCAGGGCCAATGAAACTCTAGATAGAAACGATTTGTTTCACCATTTAATCGATGCTCAGTATACACGCAACAATTTTGAACTAAAGCCCGGAACTTTTCGCGTCCACGGGGATGTAATAGATATAGCGCCGGCAACCCATGATTATTTTATTCGCATAGATTGCTTTGGCGACGAAGTCGAAGGCATATATCAAGTTAATTCTATTACTGGGGTTGTTGAAAGAAATTATGCCACGTATCCAATATTTCCCGCCTATGATCATGCCTCGACTAGGAAGAGGATTGAAAGGGCGTGTGAGACTATTTCATTGGAATTGGAAGACCGCCTTAAATATTTTAGAAGCCAAGGGAAACTTTTAGAAGCTGAACGTCTTGAAAATAGAACTAGGCAAGATATGGACAGTATGAAGGAGTTCGGCCGCTGTCCCGGTATTGAAAATTACTCTAGACATATCGATGGAAGAAAAGAAGGCGAAAGGCCTTATACATTGATGGATTATATGCCTAAGGATTTTCTTCTTTTAATAGATGAGAGCCATGTTAGCATTCCCCAAATTAGAGGCATGTATAATGGTGATAGATCTAGAAAAGAAACTTTAGTCGAGTATGGCTTTAGACTGCCTTCAGCTTTAGATAACAGACCTTTGAACTTTAAGGAATTTGAATCTTTAATGCCAAGAACTGTTGTCTGCACCTCGGCAACTCCTGGCGATTACGAATTGGAAAAGTGCAATCACGAAGTGGTGGAACAAATTATTAGGCCAACCGGTTTATTAGACCCACGTATTGAAATCAGACCTACAAGCGGTCAAATTGATGACATTATTTTTGAAATAAGAAAGAGGGTCGAGAAAAAGGAAAGAGTAATGATAGTTACCTTGACTATTAAGATGGCCGAGGATTTGACTACTTTTTTGAAAGAACAAGGCGTTAAGGTTGCTTATTTACATAATGAAACAAAAACTTTGGAAAGAACTGAAATAATTTATCAGCTTCGAAAAGGAAAATATGATGTCCTAGTTGGCATTAATTTATTAAGAGAAGGTTTGGATATTCCAGAAGTCTCTTTAATTTGCATCTTAGATGCTGACAAAGAAGGATTTTTAAGGAGTACCCGCTCCCTTATTCAAATAATCGGTAGGGCAGCTAGAAATGTAAATGGCTTAGTTTTAATGTATGCTGATTCAACTTCTGATTCTATGAAAGAGGCCATCGAAGAAACTAATAGAAGAAGGGCCATTCAAGTTGCCTATAATGAAAAATATGGAATTGTTCCAACTAGTATTGTCAAAGAAATAAGACCCCCATTAAGCAATAGTGAAGACGAAACGAAAAAAATTATCAATTTCAGCGAGAAATCTTCTAGGAAAGAAATTGAAGGCAAGATTAATGATATTCAAAAGCAAATGATGGCCGCGGCTAAGTCTTATGATTTTGAAAGGGCAGCAGAACTCAGGGACATTCTTTTCGAAATGAAGGCAATGTTAAATAAATAAGAGGTGCGATACATGGTTTATCTATTTGATTTTGATGGGACTTTATTTGATACAAAATTATCGCTTAGGCCCGTTTATAAATCTGGATTCAAGGCAATTGGAATAAACGATATTTCTAATGAAGAATGCGATACGTATATGCATTATTCCTTAAAACAAACTTTGGAAATGAAAGGTGTTTCACTAGACTTTTTTATCCCTTTTGCCACGGCGATTTTAAAAGCTTTGGATAGTGAAGAGTCCTTATCTTTGATTAAGATTTTTCCTGAGGTAAAAAAGACTTTGGACAGGATTAAATCATCTAATGAAACGATTGGATTGGTTTCGGGCAATAGTTCTAATCACATTAGACTAGTATTAAAACGTTTTGGCTTAGAATCTTATTTTAAGGTGATCGTTGGCTCGGATATGTATAAAAATGGAAAACCTGATCCTGAGCCTATTTTATTAGGTTGCAAATTACTTTCTATAATCCCTAACAACAACGTGGTTTATGTAGGTGATTCGTTGCAAGATGAAGAATGTGCAAGAAGGGCTGGCGTTTCTTCCTTTATTGTTGATAGGAATAAAGAATACGATGATAAAACATTAAAAAAAGGTTATTCATTGTTTGATTTATTCAAAGAATAAAAGACCGTATTTTTTGTTTTGTTGTAAAGTTAGCATTTTTAGTCTATGCTTTACTAGCATTATCTAAGAGGAGAGAGCTTATGAAATGGTATGACATTATATTTATAATCGTTAGTTTAATAATAATTATTCTTTCTTTACTTCAAGGTGGAAAATCAGAAGGGGCATCTGGCGCTATTACTGGTGGCGGATTAAATGTTTTTGCTAAGACTAAAGAACGCGGATCGGAAAAAGTCATTACTTGGCTTACTTTTGCCTTTGCTGTTATTTTCTTATTTTTAGCTTTGATAATTTCTGTTGTTTCCGGAACCAGTGGAAGTGCTGCCTAGTTATTCATTCAAAAGATTTAACGCCTTATAGGCGTTTTCTTTTTACTATTAAGTTCTATAGAACCTTTAAGTGTGTTAACATTCTTTCGTTATGGAAATTAAAGAATATGTCGCTTTGCGTAAAAAGGCTTTAAAGCAAGAAGTAGAATCAATGGAAAGGAAGCCGACTTTATTAATAATTCAGGCTAATGATGATCCTTCTTCTAATGCTTATGTACGCGGAAAGCTAAAAGATGGCAATGAAATCGGAGCGAACTTTATTTTAAATAAAGTAAGTGAAACTATTTCAGAAGATGAACTTATCGCTTTGGTAAATAAAGCAAATGATGATAAAAATATCGATGGAATTATTGTCCAACTCCCTCTTCCAAAACATATTGATGAGGAAAAAATTAAATTAGCGGTTTCGCCTAAAAAAGATGTCGATGGCTTTCATCCATTGTCCTCGTTTATTCCTTGTACACCTAAAGGAATTGTCTCTTATTTAGAGAATGAAGGTTTTTCTTTTAATGGAAAAAATGCAGTTGTTCTCGGCCGTT
Organism: Bacillota bacterium; assembly: GCA_003512585.1. GTDB lineage: Bacteria > Bacillota_I > Bacilli_A > RFN20 > CAG-826 > Alloenteromonas. The sequence continues at coordinate 17,850 of DOQE01000134.1, forward strand.
CTAATATAGTCGGGAAGCCAATGGCTAAACTTTTGCTTTCTAAAAACTGCAATGTTACTGTCTTGCATTCAAAAACTAGCCAAGAAGATAAGAGGTTTTATATTGCCCATGCCGACTTAATTGTCGTGGCTATTGGGAAGATGAATTATTTAAATAATAACTTCAATTATAAAAAGGATTGTTGCCTTATTGATGTTGGTATCAATAGGGGGGAGGATGGAAAGCTTCATGGAGATGCCTTGCCCAATCTTCCAGTTAAGCTTCAAACCCCTGTTCCGGGTGGGGTCGGGTTATTGACTAGGTTAGCGTTATTAGAAAATTTAATGGAGGCGTGTAGATGAATTTTGCAATTACTAATACTTATGTCTACGGCTTAGAAAGGGCCGTAAAGGCTAGTGGCAATCCCATGAGGACTAAAATAGATTGCAGCGAGCCAAATGAAAAAGATTTTGCTAGAGCTTTTAGGCTAGGTTCTACAAATTCGGGGGAAGGGCATGATAATTTTTTAAAAGGAATTACAGTTCAACTAGATGTCAGCGCACCTTTATATTGGTGGAAAGAAGCCCAACGTTATCATTGGTTTGATTTCATTTCTAGCCAATCGACTATGCATTGCCTTTTAAAATTTGATTTAAAGAGTCAATGTGTTGATGAAGTGGATCCACTTATTATTAAAAGAATGGAAGAATTGGTTAAAGAATATAATTCAATACCGGACGATCCAGAACATTCCTTAGAAAAGAAAAATAAATGGAGAGTTTTGGTTGCTTCTTTGCCGTGTGGGTTTTGTTTGTCTGCGACCATGACAACTAATTACCAACAATTAAAAACAATGTATAGACAAAGATGCAATCATAAATTAAAGGAATGGCATGTTTTTTGTGACTGGGCTTTATCTTTGCCTTCTTTTTCCGAGCTTACGGGATTTAGAAAAAAATAATTGATTGATTCTATTAAAAAGCCTGATGCCGACACATCAGGCTGATTTTTTATTTGGTGGAGCATATCGGGATCGAACCGACGACCTCATCGTTGCGAACGATGCGCTCTCCCAACTGAGCTAATGCCCCACGGCGGGTTTATTATATAACTTTATAAACCCTTAACAATCAAAATGTTTTTGCTTAAGAATTCTAGATATTTTCTAAAAAGCAAATTTGACTAAAAAGACAAGTCTATTTTCAAAGAATTTTTAATATATTATTTTTATTCGGGAGGCGTTAACAATTAATATGGAAGAATCTTATGCCGTCATAGATTTGAAAAGCTTTTATGCAAGTTGTGAATGTGCCTCTAGGGGGTTAGATATTTTTTCTACTCCATTAGTTGTTGCCGATCCTACTAGAAGTATTAATACAATTGTTATGTCAACAACCCCATATCTAAAAGAAAAATATGGTGTTCCGAATGTTTGCAGAGTTAAATCCTTGCCTCAATTAGACAACATGATATTTGCTCAACCTAGAATGGCTTATTATATTGAAATATCCGCAAAAGTTGTTTCAATTTTCTTAGATTTTGTCAGCGAAGAAGATCTCCACGTTTATTCAATTGATGAGTCTTTTCTTCATTTATCGCCATATTTATCTTTATACAAAACCACTCCTGAGGGTTTATGTAAATTAATTCAAAAAAGAATAAAAGATGAATTAGGGCTTCTTGCCACTTGTGGCATTGGGCCAAATATGTTTTTGGCTAAAGCTTGTCTTGATAATGAAGCTAAGAAAGTTTCTCCTTATATTGCCAAGTGGACTTTTGATGATGTTAAAAATAAATTATGGAAAATAACTCCAATTACCTCGATTTGGGGTATTTCTAACGGAATTGGTTCTAGGCTTTTCAAGATGGGGATTAGGAATTTGGAAGGCTTAGCAAAAGTTGATGTTTCCTTATTAGAAAAAGAATTTGGGATTATTGGGCATCAACTCCATGATATGGCAAATGGAATTGATAGAACTAACATAAGGGAAAAATATGTTCCTAAGGAAACTTCTATTTCAATTGGGCAAACTTTAATGCGCGATTACGATTATAAAGGAGCTAAACTTGTTCTTAGGGAAATGTGTGATGATCTTTGCTTTAGATTGCGTTCTAGCTTTTATCAAACTGCGTTGGTTGGGGTTTGCGTTGTCTATAGCGATTCTACTCTTTTTTCTAGGCAAAAATCCTTAGATATTTATAGCGATGACAACGACACGCTTTATAAAGTGATAATAGATATTTTTAATGACTTTTATAACGGCTCCCCGATTAGGAACTTACATATTTCTTTTGGCAAGCTTGATAGTTTTTCTTTTTCCCAAGCTTCTTTATTCGAGAATGCAGAAGAATTGGAAGAAAAAAAGAACCTTCATGCCTCGATGGACAAAATAATTAGAACCTATGGCAAGAATTCATTACTAAGGGCTAGCAGCGGTCTAAAGGATTCGACAATAAAAAATAGGCATAATCAAATTGGGGGTCATAAAGCATGAAAGAAGAAGATAGAGGAATGAAAAAATGGGCTCCTTATAAATCTTTAATCGAACAAGGAGCCGCATTAAATAAATTGCGTTATCAAAAAAACAAAATAGAAAAGCCAAAGATCTCTAACGAAAGGGCAGAAGAGATAAATTCTATCCTTTCGTTTTATGACAATGAAACTTTGGCCATTAAATATTTTAAAGATGGCTATTTGTATTGGATTGAAGGAAAACTAGATAAAATAGATCCTCTTTTCAAATGTTTAGAAATCAATAAGCATACAATTGCTTTTAAAGATATTATCGAGGTTATTAAGAAATAAATTAGAAGGCCCAGTTGCCGTCTTTAAATATTTGCACTTGCTTTCCGTCTATTGTTTCTCCGACTATATTTAAATCTTTTGAACCAATCATAAAGTCGACATGACTTAAGGATTTATTGATTCCGAAAGAGTGAAGCTCATCTTCACTGTAGTTTTCAAAATGCGGATATAAAGTGGTAA